>NZ_JBXDLD010000041.1:0-31177 GCF_056820425.1 Priestia sp. KCTC 13724
ACTTTTTTGGCTCTAAACAGGAAAAAACATTAAACTGAAAATTGCGTCAACATTTATGCAACACTAGTGGTAAATCATTTCAAAATAAATATATGCAATAACAAAGTATTTTTAAGTACATATAAGATTAGTTTTATAGCATCCTTTTTAAACAAAGAAGAGTTTGGGACATAACAAAATGATTGCTTCTAAGAGACGAACAATAGCTGTTCCAATCCTTTTGGTTTGTCTCAACACGTTCGTTCCATTGCGCTACGGCCACTCGCTTTCCGCGGGGAGGAACCTGAGCTTCCTCGCTGCGCTGCGGGATCTCACGTTTTCCCTCTCTTTCCCGCAGGAGTCGAGTGTCCTACGCTCCATTCCACCCTGTTTCCAACATTGTTTTCACAATCAACCAAAAAACCTGAACGATTAAAAGTGAGAAACTCTCAATCGTTCAGGTATAGTAAGGACTGAACTACTTATGTCTCAGTCTCTTCTTTTAAAATCAATTTCGCCACGGATTCCACGTGCGTCGTATGCGGAAACATATCAACAGGCTGCACTTCCACCGTTTGATAGCCGCCTTCTTCAAGAATCTTGAGGTCACGCGCCAGCGTTGCCGGACCGCATGATACGTAGACGACTTTCTTTGGCTTCATTTTAAGAATTGTTTTTAATAGTGCTTCGTCACAGCCTTTTCTCGGCGGATCAACGACGATGACATCCGCTTTGATGCCTTGCTTGTACCAGTTAGGAATGACAACTTCAGCTTCTCCCACTTCAAACTCAGCGTTATCAATGTTGTTTAGCTTAGCGTTGCGCTTAGCGTCTTCAATCGCTTCAGGAACGATTTCTACTCCGTATACCTTCTTGGCTTTTTGCGCTAAAAACAGAGAGATTGTCCCAATTCCGCAATATGCATCAATCACCGTTTCTTCTCCTGTTAAATCTGCATACTCAAGCGCTTTGTCATAAAGTACTTTCGTTTGCTCTGGGTTTACCTGATAAAATGACTTGGCTGAAATAGCGAACTTAACGTCACCGATATAGTCATAAATATATTCTTCACCCCAAAGTACGTTTGTTTGATCACCCAGAATAACGTTTGTGCGCTTTGTATTGACGTTTTGAACGATTGATTTCACATTCGGCACGGCTTTAACGATTTCTTCAATGATGTGCTTTTTGTTTGGAAGCTCGCTTGTGCGAGTAACAAGCACAACCATAATTTCTCCCGTCGTTAAGCCGTAGCGAGCCATGATGTGGCGAATGGTTCCTTTGTGTTTTTGCTCATGATAAGCGGGAACATTGTACTTTTCAAGAATGCTTTTAACAACTTGAACAACATCATCGTTTTCTTGCTGTTGAATTAGGCACATGTCCATATCAATGATGTCATGGCTGCGCTGCTGATAGAAACCAGCCACTAAGCCACCGTCTCGATTTGCAACAGGAACCTGCGCTTTGTTACGGTAGCGCCAAGGATCTGTCATACCCATTGTTGGTAGCACCGGCACGTTTGGCAGGTGGCCAATTCTTTCCATTACCCCTTGGACCTGCTTTTGCTTAAACGAAAGCTGACCTTCGTAACTTACGTGCTGAAGCTGACAGCCTCCGCACTGCTTATACACAGGACAGGGAGGTTCTACGCGAGCTTCGCTCACCGTACTGTGATTCATAAGTTTTCCAAACGCATAGCCTTTTTTTACTTTTATTACTTTCACTTGGCCGCTTTCGCCAGGCAGTGCGTTCTGAACAAAGATTGGAAAGCCGTTTACTTTGGCTACGCCTGAACCGTCATGTGTTAAATCTTCAAACGTAACATCTATATAATCATTTTTTTCAACTGGTGGTGTTAACTTTTCCATTTATCGTACATCCTTTGTATTTAAAAATGCTGAACTGATTGTACCACATCGATTCCCTTTACACAAAAGTCGTTTCCATAAAAAAAGATCGCAGTTAGGCGATCTCATTTTTCTCCATTAATTTCGCTGTCTCTTTTGGGACAAAAACTTCTACATGTCGATATAAATTGACAAATTCCCCAGGCAATAATCCGCCGTATTCCCCATCAAGGTTCAGCTGCATCTTATCGTTTGTATGAATCTTAACGCGATTTGCTTTTGTATAAATAATATGGGGGTCATTGATGTGCTCTCCGCGTAGCGCTAATGTAGCAATACGAATAAACTCAGCTAAGTTAGCTTTTTTCAAAATAATTAAATCAAACATTCCATCATCTAAAGAGGAATCTGGCGCTAGCTTCTCAAAGCCTCCAACCGAATTTGTTAAAGATACTAGAAACATCATAATATCTCCGCTAAAAAACTTGCCATCATACTCAATTTCAACCGTGGTTGGCTTAATTGAAGGCAGCATTTCCATTCCTTTTAAGTAGTAAGCAAGCTGACCCAGCATTGTTTTTAACTTACTCGGAACTTCATACGTAAGCTCTGTTAAGCGGCCACCGCCTGCAATATTTACAAAGTGATGCGTCTGTCCTTCGTTGGTAACTGCACCTAGGTCAATCGCTTTTGGTACACCGTTAATGATAACATCAACCGCTCCTTCAATCGTACGAGGAACGTTAATTGCACGAGCAAAGTCATTGGTTGTTCCTACTGGAATAATCCCTAGCTGAGGTCGATAGTCTTGTCCAGCAATGCCGTTAATAACTTCATTAATCGTTCCATCACCGCCAGCAGCAATGACGATATCAAATTTGCGCTCCACTGCTACCTTAGCAGCTTCTGTCGCATCACCAGCACAGGTAGTTGCATGACAAGACGTCTCATAACCAGCTTGCTCTAGCTTTTGAAGTACCTCTGGTAAATTCTTTTTAAAAATTTCACGCCCCGATGTCGGGTTATAAATGATTCTCGCTCTTTTCATTTTCATCATCCTAATAATGATAATTTATCAAAATCCAAACCAATTCAATATCTACATTATATACATCTGCATAATCTCTATTCCAAAATAAGACCCCCTCTTAAAATAGCAGCTACAATTTTACGAGGGGGCAGTCATCACATGATGTAAAGAAATTAACGGTCGCTAATTAGCGCTTTTTAATTTCTTCTAATAAAATTTTGTTAACCATTGGAGGGTTGGCTTGACCTTTTGACGCTTTCATAATTTGCCCTACTAAGAATCCAATTGCACGGTCTTTACCATTTTTGAAATCTTCAATTGATTGAGGATTTGCATCTAACGCATCCGTTACAAACTTGCGTAGCGTTGCATCGTCAGAAATTTGCACAAGGCCTTTTTCTTTTACGATTTTTTCTGCGCTTCCACCATTTTCAATTAACTCTTTGAAGACTTTTTTCGCAATCTTAGATGAAATTGTGCCTTCCTGAATTAACTTAATCATGCCCGCTAAACCTTCTGGAGTTAATGCTACATCAGCTAACTCTTTTTGGTTTGAGTTTAAGTATGCTGATACTTCACCCATTAACCAGTTAGAAGATAACTTCGCGTCTCCGCCAGCTTCAATCGTTGCTTCAAAGAAATCAGACATTTCTTTTGTTAGCGTTAATACCATTGCATCATAAGCAGGTAACCCAAGTTCTTCAACATAACGTTTCTTACGAGCATCTGGAAGCTCTGGAATTGACGCACGGATGCGCTCTTTCCACTCATCATCAATATGAAGTGCTACAAGGTCTGGCTCTGGGAAGTAACGGTAATCATCCGATCCTTCTTTTACACGCATTAAGAGTGTTTCGCCTGTTGATTCATCAAAGCGGCGTGTTTCTTGCTCAATGATTCCACCAGCTAATAATACTTTCTCTTGGCGCTTTTCTTCATGCTCAAGACCTCGACGTACGAAGTTGAAAGAGTTTAAGTTCTTTAACTCTGTTTTTGTACCGAACTTCTCTTGTCCAACTGGACGTAGAGAAATATTGGCATCACAGCGAAGTGAACCTTCCTCCATCTTACAATCAGATACGCCTGTGTATTGGATGATAGATTTTAATTTTTCTAAGTATGCGTAAGCTTCTTCCGGAGAACGCATATCTGCTTCTGATACGATTTCAATTAAAGGCGTACCTTGACGGTTAAAGTCTACTAGAGAGTAACCATCACCTGTATGCGTTAATTTACCCGCATCTTCTTCTAAGTGAAGTCGGTTAATACGAATACGCTTTGTTTCACCGTTTACTTCAACTTCAATCCAACCGTTTTCACCAATTGGTTTATCAAATTGAGAAATTTGATAAGCTTTTGGGTTATCCGGATAGAAATAGTTTTTACGGTCAAACTTTGTATCTGTTGCGATTTCACAGTTTAATGCAAGAGCTGCTTTCATCGCGAAGTTAACCGCTTCTTTATTTAGAACTGGCAGTACGCCAGGATATCCCAAGTCGATAACGCTTGTGTTCGCATTTGGCGCTGCTCCGAACGCGTTTGGACTTGCTGAGAAAATTTTAGATTTTGTCTTAAGTTCAACGTGTACTTCAAGACCGATAATCGTTTCAAAGTTCATCTTCTTCTCACCCCTTACAGTGCTGGTTTCGCTTTGTGATGCTCAGTTGCTTGTTCGAATGCATGAGCGACGCGATAAATTGTGCTTTCATCAAAATGCTTACCGATAATTTGCAATCCTAATGGTAATCCGTTCGCAAGGCCACAAGGTACAGAGATACCTGGTACGCCTGCAAGGTTTACTGGAATTGTTAAAATATCATTTGCATACATTGTTAACGGATCATCTGTCTTTTCACCAATTTTGAACGCTGGTGTTGGCGTTGTAGGACCAATGATAACGTCATAGTTTTCAAATACAGATTCGAAATCTTCCTTAATAAGCGTACGTACTTGCTGTGCTTTTTTATAATAAGCATCATAATAACCTGAGCTTAACGCAAATGTACCAAGCATGATACGGCGCTTCACTTCGTTACCAAAGCCTTCGCTACGCGTTTGCTTGTACATGTCAAGTAAGTTTTCAGCATTATCTGTGCGGTATCCATAACGTACACCGTCAAAGCGAGATAAGTTTGCAGAAGCTTCTGAAGAAGACAGTAAGTAGTATGTTGCTAAGGCATACTTAGAGTGTGGTAATGAAACCTCTTCCCAAGTTGCGCCAAGGCTTTCTAATACTTTTAATGCATCCAGTACAGATTGACGAGCTTCTTCTCCAACACCTTCACCTAGATATTCTTTTGGTACAGCAATTTTAAGGCCTTTAATATCGCCAGTTAAAGCAGATACATAGTCTGGAACATCTACATTTGCAGAAGTTGAATCCATTGGGTCAACGCCTGAAATCGCTTGAAGTAAATACGCATTATCTTCAACTGAGTTTGTGATTGGTCCGATTTGATCTAAAGAAGATGCAAATGCAACAAGACCGTAACGAGACACGCGTCCGTATGTAGGTTTTAATCCAACAACACCACAATAAGCCGCTGGTTGACGGATTGAACCACCCGTATCAGAACCTAGTGAGAATGGTACTTCGCCAGCTGCAACAGCTGCTGCTGAACCACCGCTAGATCCACCCGGTACATAATCTAAATTCCACGGGTTACGAGTTAATTGTAGGCCAGAGTTTTCAGTTGAAGAACCCATTGCGAACTCATCCATATTTAATTTACCAATCGTTACTGCTTCAGCTGATTGTAGCTTTTGAACAACTGTTGCGTCATAGATTGGATCAAAGTTTGCTAGAATTTTACTGGAGCACGTTGTGCGTAAGTCTTTTGTTACGATGTTATCTTTCACACCGATAGGCATACCAAATAACAAACCAAACTCATCTTTCGTTTGTAGCGCTTCGTCTAGTTGTTTTGCGTAAGCACGAGCGTTATCCTCGTTTAGTGCTAGGAAAGCACCCACTTTATCATCTACTGCGTTAATACGCTTATACGATTCTTCTACTAGGTCTTGTACACTTACTTCTTTGCTATGAAGAAGCTTATGTAATTCTGAAAGTTTACGATCAAATAATGACATCGTAAAGCCTCCTTTCTTATTCTAAAATAGTTGGTACGCGGATGTATCCATCTTTATGGTCTGGCGCGTTTTTCATTACATCTTCAACAGGTAATCCTTTTGCTGGCTTGTCCTCACGCATTACGTTTTTCACGTCTAGTACGTGTGAAGTTGGTTTTACGTTTGTAGTATCCAATTCATCTAACTGCTCAGCGTATGTAATGATTGCATCTAATTGCTTCGTAAATAGAGCTGCTTCTTCATCTGTTACAGCTAATCTAGCTAAATGTGCAACATGTTTTACTTGTTCAACAGAAATTCTTGACATGTTCGTTCACCTCCGAATATTCGTCCCACTACAATATACTGATAATACCAAACTTCACTAGCATCAAGCAACATTTCTGAGAGCAGTTCCATAAATATAAAATCTTCCTTTTAAAATGATAGGGGTTACACTCTATATTCCTCTAGAAAAGGGATTTTTCTCCTGGACTTATTTAGAGTTTTTATTCCTTTTCTTCTAAATGAATAGCTCGTTGACATATATATTAGTAACCTCTTCATAAGTTTCTTAATCAGAAGTATAGGGGTAAATAAAAAGGTCGAAAATGAATATGACTGCTAGTAAGGAGTGTGAACATACCATGAATCCATTACTCATTTACTCGACTATTCATAAGCGTCCTGTCTACCAAGAGTGTCAAAACTGGTTTGTGCTAGATGAAGAATTTTCATTTGACTTGCACAGCCTGCAAAAAGAAGTATTCTCATGTCTTAACCGAAAGTTCACAACCCCAGTTGTGTTTTGTGACTCTTGTGAAGCCAATAAGATTGTTTCTGAACTTGGAGAAGAAGAGGCAGAATTCCTTCAATATGCATCCGCCGTTTATTGGAGGGAAGTTGGCATCATTTTTATATTTAATTTTGAGGAGTACTTACCTTTGATTGAAATAATCTTTCATGAATTGCGTCATGTGATGCAAGAAGATATTCCTTTTTTTAAAAAGCAGTTTGAATTTGATAAAAAGTTGCCATATGAAGAGCGAAAAACTGAAAAGGATGCATTTCAATATGCTAAGAGTCACCTGCAAAAATTCATGAAATCTCACCAAGACACACCTTTTTTCTCACAATGAAAAAGCCGCTCAGGTGAGCGGCTTTTAACTTAGTTTTCGTAAATATGCACGGTTGGCGTTTCTTGATCAGGCTTACGGATAATCAGTGCTTCCGGACCGTTTACAGACGTAATGGAAATGCTTGTTTCCATATAGTCTGGGAAATGATCAAGCATTAATCCAGCAACATACTGAGTAAACCCAACAATTTCACCTTTTCCGTAAAATTGAATTGGGATTTCAATGGACATTCTCTGCATCTGACCATCGATATAATGACCTTTCCCTACTACACTTGTAAAGTTCGGGAAGTAATTTTCAATTTGTGCTTTGAATTCATTAAACTTCATTGCATCATCGCGATAGTCTTTATCGGCAGCAGATGACGGGAATAGGTAATACTTTTCATCAACTTTATCCCAGCTGTTCACTGAGTTACGTCCTTTGCCAGCTTGGCCAACGCTAATGAAGTTCCCAGGTGTTAAAGAAGATTTTGGATTTTGCTTAAAGATTGCCACCGTGATTGGCACTTGTTCTAGTCCCTTCTTTTTACGCATACGATCCACGATGGTATTTGCTATCTCTTTGCCGCGCTCTTCAATTTCTTTATCATCCAGCTTAACTTCACGAGCGTATCCATCTTCTTGCGTATAGTAGTGGACAGAGTTCATTGCCAGACCAATAACTACCCCGCCAAGCGCAACTTTACCGTCACCGTCTTGAACTAAGTAGTTTTGCTCCGTAATGTGAGCCAAATACATGGGGCTTCTTTCATTTCGTGCTTTTAAGTCTCCATCACCCGTATCGGCTGGATTGAGACCTTCATTCTTTAATGAATCACGATCATTTTCCTCTGTCTTATCCTTTAGTTCTTTAAACTGCGCGTCTGTTTTCTTACGGCTTAACCATGAACGAATCGTCTCTTTGTCTAGATATTGCCCTTCTTGGAACACATATTTGTCAGGTGAAAAATCATCTTGCGCTAGACGCATTAATCCTGTTTCAAACTCTTGAATATCAAGGCGATTATTCATATTCGCTGCTACAAGGCCTCTCGCTACTCCCGGTTTATAAGGAAGAATTGTCCGGTAATACTCATCTGAAATGCTGTATTTTGGAATAACAGCTTTTTCATTTTTATCATCTGTTTGTTGAACAATCTCTTCCTCTTTCGAAAAATTAGGTGTACATGCTGAGGTTATAAGCATGACCATAAGAGACAGTAAAAATATCTTTTTCAACTATACACACCTCTTATTTGTTTAATTCAATAAGTAACCTCGCTTCGTCCCACACTTCAATGCCAAGCTCATTTGCTTTAGCAAGTTTAGAACCTGCGTCTTCCCCCGCAATGACAAGGTCTGTTTTCTTACTTACACTACCTGTTACTTTTCCGCCTAAAGCTTCAATCTCCGCCTTTGCTTCACTTCTACCTAACTCTTCTAATTTACCAGTTAAAACAATCGTTTTACCAGCAAAAACAGAATCAGACTCTTCTACATTGACTGGTTTTGGGCCTTTATACGTCATGTTAACGCCGGCTTCTTGAAGCTCGCTCAACAGCTCTTGCACTTCTTCTTGTGAAAAGTATGTAACGATTGCACCGGCCATCTTATCACCGATCTCATTAATTGTCACTAACTCATCATACGTTGCTTTTTGCAACTTGTCCATCGTATCAAATTGTTGTGCTAGGGTTTTTGCTGCTTTAGCACCAACGTGACGAATGCCTAGACCAAATAGCAACCTTTCAAGAGAATTCTCTTTAGAAGCTTCAATGGCTTTTAACAGATTATCCGCTGATTTCTCACCCATTCGCTCAAGCTCAATTAGCTGCTCTTTTGTTAGTTCGTAAAGATCCGCTACGTCTTTGATTAACTCTTCTTTAAAGAGTTGAGTAATCACTTTCTCACCAAGACCATCAATATTCATTGCATTGCGAGACACAAAGTGAATGAGCCCTTCACGAATTTGAGCTGGGCAGCTTGGATTAATACAGCGAAGCGCTACTTCTCCTTCCAAGCGAACAAGTTCACTCTCACATTCCGGGCAGTGAGTTGGCATCGTAAACTCTTGTTCCTCACCCGTTCGTTTTTCGGTAATTACATTCACAACTTCCGGAATAATATCGCCCGCTTTCTTAATAACTACTTGGTCACCGATGCGAATGTCTTTTTCACGAATCAAGTCTTCATTGTGTAAAGATGCGCGCTGCACGGTCGTACCGGCAACCTGCACAGGTTCTAAAATGGCCGTCGGCGTAATAACACCTGTACGTCCAACCGTGAGCTCGATATCTTTTAGAGTTGTTACAACTTCTTCTGCAGGAAACTTATAAGCGATTGCCCAACGCGGACTTTTTGCCGTTGTACCAAGCTTACTCTGTTGCTCAAACGAATCGACTTTAATAACAATCCCATCGATATCATAAGCAAGAGATAGGCGTTTTTCCTGCCAGTTTTCAATGTAAGCAAGAACTTCTTCAATGGTAGCACATTTTTGACGCTCTTTATTTGTTTTAAAACCAAGATGGTCTAAAAGGTCTAAGCTTTCACTATGAGCTTCTACTTCCTGCTCACCCGCATCCGTCATTGCATACACAAAAATATCAAGATTTCGCTTTGCTGCAATTTTAGGATCTAACTGACGCAGTGAACCAGCAGCGGCATTACGAGGGTTTGCAAACGGAAGCTCTTCATTTTGAATCTTAGCTTCATTTAATTTTTCAAATGACTTTCTCGGCATGAATGCTTCTCCGCGCACTTCCATTGTCACCGGGTCTTTTACACGAAGAGGAATTGAACGAATTGTTTTCAGATTCTCGGTGATGTCTTCACCAATTGTCCCATCTCCACGCGTAGCTCCACGTACTAGGTAGCCATCCTCGTAAAGTAAAGAGACTGCTAAGCCATCGATTTTCAACTCGCATACATAGGAAAAATCATCTCCTACGACTTGGCGAATACGACGATCAAAATCACGCAAATCCTGCTCATCAAACGCATTGCCTAAGCTGAGCATCGGCGTGCGGTGCTCAACCTTTTGAAAGGCATCAAGCACCTGGCCGCCAACGCGCTGAGTAGGAGAATCTTGCGTTTTCAACTCTGGAAATGCTTCTTCTATTTTAATCAGCTCGTTCATTAAGCGGTCGTATTCCGCATCCGGAACTGTTGGCTGATCTAATACATGATACTCATAGTTATAGCGATTTAAAAGCTCATGCAACTCTTGAATTCTTTGTTTGCTCGTTTCAAGATCCATATCCTTACTCCTTTTTCACACATTATACTTTTGTTACAGGTGCAAATTTAGCCAACAGACGCTTTACTCCCACTGGACTTGGAAACGCAATGTCCAATTCTTTTGAGTCTCCTTCTCCTTTAACGCTAACCACTGTACCGATACCCCATTTTTTATGCTCCGCTTTGTCGCCAACCCTCCAGCCAATTGATTCGCCACCGGTAGACGTGAGCGTTGTTTTTGCAACGGCCGCTTGTCTGCGAGCAGCATATGGTGATGCGCTTCTTCCGCTTGGCTGCATCGGTGATTTCTTCGCTTCATTCAGCGACTCGATTAACTCAGATGGAATTTCGCTAATAAAGCGTGATGCCGGGTTAACATTTGTCTTACCGAATAGTGTGCGCATTTGTGCGTTTAATAAGTAAAGTTCTTGTTCCGCACGCGTAATTCCAACGTATGCTAAGCGACGCTCTTCTTCCATTTCCATATCTTCAAAGAGTGAGCGGCTGTGTGGGAATACGCCTTCTTCCATACCAATTAAGAACACAACCGGGAACTCAAGTCCTTTTGCAGAGTGAAGAGTCATTAAGATAACTTGTTCGTTCTCATCTTCCTCTTCATCAAGCTGGTCGATATCAGCCACAAGCGCCAAGTCCGTTAAGAACGCGACTAAGCTTTTATCTTCGCTTGCTTCTTCAAAGGTTTTCGTAACAGATAAAAACTCATCAATGTTCTCTAAGCGACTTTGAGCTTCTATTGTTTTTTCCGTTTTGAGTGACTCTCGATAGCCCGTTCGCTCAAGTACTTCTTCCACAAGCTCTGTTACAGACATATAGTCTTGCATTTGAGCTAAGTTATCAATCATTGCTTGGAAATCTCGAAGCGTATTCGTTGCTTTGCCGGTTACCCCAATTAGCTCTACTTCATCAAGTGCTTTAAAGATTGAAATATCATGGGTTAGTGCATAGTTTGCTACTTTATCAACAGACGTTGCTCCTACGCCTCTCTTTGGTACATTCACAATGCGCGTTAAGCTAATATCATCATCTTGGTTTGCGATTAAGCGTAAGTACGCCAAAATATCTTTAATCTCTTTACGGTCGTAGAACTTAATCCCACCGACGATTGTATAGTTAATATTCGATTTTAATAATACTTCCTCCATCACACGCGACTGAGCGTTCGTGCGATATAGAATGGCAAAATCGCTATATTTGCGTTTACCAGCATCTACGGCTTCTTTAATTTTACGCGCTACAAATTGAGCCTCATCATGCTCGCTCATTGCCTGATAGCGATAAAGCTTTTGGCCATCCACGTTTTCTGTCCATAAATTTTTCGCTTTTCGGTTCATGTTGTTGGCAATAACTTCGTTCGCTGCTGCTAAAATATTTTTTGTTGAACGATAGTTTTGCTCTAATAAAATAACCGATGCCTTTGGATAGTCCTTTTCAAAAGAAAGAATGTTGGTAATATCCGCGCCGCGCCAGCGATAGATAGACTGATCTGAATCACCGACTACGCACACATTTTCAAAGCGCGCCGCTAGCAATCGAACAAGCATATACTGCGCATGGTTTGTATCTTGATACTCATCAACGTGAATATATTGAAACTTACGCTGATAGTAAGTGAGTACTTCTGGCACACGCTTAAAGAGCTGAATCGTCGTCATAATTAAGTCATCAAAGTCCAGCGCTTGATTTTTCTTAAGGCGCTTTTCATACTTTGTATACACCGTGCTCACGACTTCCTCGTAAGGACCCGCAGCTGTTTTTGCAAAGTCATCCGCTGTTTTCAACTCATTCTTTGCAGAACTGATGCTTCCTAGCAATGATCGTGGATCGAATTTTTTCGGATCTAGGTTTTCTTCTTTTAAGACGTTTTTAATAACCGATAACTGGTCTGTTGAATCGAGAATAGTAAAGTTTCGATTATAACCAATTCTGTCAATGTCTCGGCGTAGGATACGCACACACATGGAGTGGAACGTCGAAATCCAAATATCTTCTGCTACTCCACCAACGATTGCACTAACACGCTCTCTCATCTCACGAGCCGCTTTGTTTGTAAACGTAATCGCAAGGATATTCCAAGGCGCCACTTCTTTTTCAGCCATTAGATACGCGATGCGATGCGTGAGCACACGCGTCTTTCCGCTTCCTGCGCCGGCCATGATTAACAGCGGACCATCTGTTGTTTTTACCGCTTCTTTTTGCTCTGGGTTTAATCCCGTTAATAACTTTTCACTTAGAAAATTCATCATTTCACCGCCTAATCAAACATATGTTCTATTTTACTTTACTTTATTTTTCGTTCGCAACATTCTTTTTCACTGCATCTACTGTTTTTAACGCTGTTGATAAATCATCATAGATGACGTTCCCAACAACTACCGTATCTGCTATTTTCCCCATTTCAGTAGCCTGCTCTTTCGTTCTAATACCGCCACCGTAGAAAAGCTTTGTATTAGTTAACGACTTTTTTACCTTTTCAACAATATCAGGATTCCCGTACGTACCGCTATACTCTAAGTAAAAGATTGGTAAATTAAACATTCTTTCTGCCATTTGCGCGTACGCTACAATATCATCAGCGTCTAGGTCTGTTTTCGCACTCGTTAAAGTTGCTACTTTGGCTTCTGAATTTAGCACGCAATATCCTTCTACAAAGATTTCATCCCAATCCATAATTTCTCCATACTCTTTCATTGCGTGATGGTGTAAACCAGAGATCCACTTTGGGTCACTGCTGTTCAATACGGTTGGAATAAAGTAAGAGTCAAAGCCAGGAGTAACTGATTCAATTGTCGATACTTCTAAAGCACACGGCACCGTATAGCGACGAATACGCATTAAAAGCTGCAGCACGTTATCTAACGTAATGCCGTCTGACCCACCTACTATTACCGCGTCTGTACCGGACTCGCATACTTTTTCTAATGCTTCATCTGAAATTTCTTTATTTGGATCTAATTTAAATACGTGTCTCCATTCTTTTACGTCGTACATTGTATGAACCTCCATCTATTTATCCCGCAGCTCTTCACTATGCATTAACTTAACGGACTACTTTCCATTTGTTCATTATAACAAAACTAAGATTGGGAAACGAAACGAAAACTAATCTTTTTTGTCCACATTAATCAAAGCGAAAAAAGCATTTTGTTATAACGGTTATTGTATCCCTGCATAGGATATGCTAATATATAGCTACAAAATTGTATAGCCATACTTTGAAGGATTAATAGTACTTAAACCCTCTGCAGTAGAATAGCGATTTAGGGATAGTGAAAGCCTAAAGCAAGATTTAAGGAAAAGGCAATCTGGAGTATATACATGTTTAAGGTGGATACAGTACGTATCAACCAGGGTGGAACCGCGGGAAAATCTCTCGTCCCTGGGCATATGCAAGCATATGCCCAGGGACGAGAGATTTTTTTTATTACATCATTTATTATTGGAGGAATTATTATGAAAAAATCAATGGATCAAATTGTATCTCACGCGAAGCATCGCGGCTTTGTTTTTCAAGGCTCTGAGATTTACGGCGGCTTAGCAAACACTTGGGATTACGGTCCACTTGGCGTAGAACTTAAAAATAATATCAAAAAAGCTTGGTGGAAGAAATTCATTCAGCAGTCTCCTTACAACGTAGGGTTAGATGCTGCTATTTTAATGAATCCAAAAACATGGGAAGCTTCTGGTCACTTAGGAAACTTCAACGATCCAATGATTGACTGTAAAGATTGTAAAGCGCGCCATCGTGCTGATAAATTAATTGAAGAAAAGCTTCAAGAAAAAGATATTGAAATGATTGTAGACGGTCTTTCTTTTGATGAAATGAAAAAGTTAATTGCAGAGCATGAAATCACTTGCCCAGAGTGTGGTTCCGCAAACTTCACAGAAATTCGTCAATTTAACCTAATGTTTAAAACACACCAAGGGGTAACAGAAAGCTCTACAAACGAAATCTACCTTCGTCCTGAAACAGCTCAAGGTATCTTTGTAAACTTTAAAAACGTTCAGCGCTCTATGCGTAAGAAACTTCCTTTTGGCATTGGACAAATTGGTAAAAGTTTCCGTAACGAAATTACGCCAGGTAACTTTACGTTCCGTACGCGTGAATTTGAACAAATGGAGCTTGAGTTCTTCTGTAAACCAGGAACTGAACTAGAATGGTTCGATTACTGGAAGAAAACATGTGAACAGTGGCTATTATCTCTAGGTATGAAAGAAGAGAACATTCGACTTCATGACCATGATTCAGATGAACTATCTCACTACAGTAACGCAACGACTGACTTTGAATACAAATTCCCATTTGGCTGGGGCGAACTATGGGGCGTAGCATCTCGTACAGACTATGATTTAAAACAACATATGGAGCACTCAGGTGAAGACTTCCAATACGTAGATCAAGAAACAAACGAGCGTTACGTACCATACTGCATCGAGCCTTCTTTAGGCGCAGACCGCGTAACGTTAGCGTACATGATTGATGCATATGAAGAAGAGGAACTAGAAGACGGTTCATCTCGTACAGTAATGCGTCTACACCCTGCTTTAGCACCGGTAAAAGCTGCGGTATTACCGCTTTCCAAAAAGCTTTCAACTGAAGCTCAAGCCGTATTTGCTGAATTAGCAAGCGACTTTATGGTTGACTACGATGACGCAGGTTCAATTGGTAAACGTTACCGTCGTCATGATGAGATTGGTACACCATTCTGTATCACATTTGACTTTGATTCATTAGAAGATAACCAAGTAACGGTTCGTGACCGCGACACAATGGAACAAAAACGTGTGCCAATTAGCGAGCTAAAATCCCTTCTAGAAGAAGCTGTTAAATTTTGATAAAGAAAAAGCGTGAGACGAATGTCTCACGCTTTTTCTTTATCATCTTGCAGGCGCTCTAATACCATTTGATACGCATCGCTACCATAGTTTAAGCAGCGTTTCACGCGTGAAATTGTTGCCGTACTTGCACCTGTTTCCGTTTCAATCTTATGGTACGTATTTCCTTCACGAAGCATACGTGCTACTTCTAAGCGCTGTGCTAATGATTGAATTTCATTAACCGTACACAAATCATCAAAGAATTGATAGCACTCTTCTATATTTTCTAAAGATAAAATTGCTTCGAATAATTGATCTAATTCTTTGCCGCGAAGTTTGTTAATTTGCATGTGCTGAAAACTCCTTTACACTAAACTTTCTATTCATTATCATTTATTCATGTTGTGTTTCATAAACAAAATTCCTGTCTTTTAAACGCTCTATTACAAAATGCTTTTACACTTTTATATTTTAACGCATTATTGACGGAAAAAGTACCTTTTTATTCATTACGTCATAAATTCCTGCCGGTGTCACTCGAATATAAGGTAAATGAGTAGATGAGAAAAAAAGAAGTGAATAGATTGGGTCTTCATGCTGATAGCCTCTTACTCTTAGCTCTTGTTTTAAATGCTCTTCTTGCGTCATTAAGACTTCCATTTTTGCAGTTGACATGCTTCCATTTAGAGTAAGCGGAAGCTCTGCAACGATTTTTTCACCCTCTGCAAGAGCAATGCCTCCACCCATTTCTTTCATTTTATGATAGGCGTATAGCATATCCTTTTTCGATTTTCCAATAAGAATAAAATCTCCCGTACTAGAAAACGAACTTGCTAATCCTTTAACATGCGTCGCAAAACCTTTCAACAGCGTGTTAATTCGCCATTTACCGTAGCGATCAATGAGCATGAAGAAACATTCATCATGGTTTGTATCTAAGCACTCATCCCCTACATTTAGTTGAATTGAGTAAGGCTCCATAATAACTGCGTTTTTCATATAAACACCCATAGGCATTGAAAATTGAAAGTCATCCATCTTAAGATTCCAGTTACAATCAAGCGGTTGAAATTGATACGAAGCCCAAGGGAAATATGTTTCGTTTTCTTTCTGTTCTTCTCCATTCTTTAAAACCCATTTTCCGCTTGCGAGAACGCTTACTGGTGTTGGACTTTCAGGGCCAGCGAGTAGATTAAGATTAGCTATACATCCAACGCCAATATGACCATGTAAGTGTTCAATATTATAATACCGTGCAATATTCGTAGAAACCATTTTATAGGCATCAATGATTGGCACGTGATGTTCAAGTGCTACCTTCACTAGCATATCTGAAACTCCGTCTGTATAAAAAGATGGTGGGGAACCATCCGTATTCATAGTCAAATGTTCATAATAACTGAGGTCTTCTTCATGTAGTTCATCCAAAATTTTCGGAAGGTCGGGACGAATGGAAGAATAGCGTAGCGATACATCGTACCCTAATGACAGCCTTGAAAGAACATCTTTTCCACTCATAGCCTCGTGATCCGCATCTGCTCCAAGCAATTTCATCTTAACAAGCGTTCGTTCTGAAGCTCCTGGGAAATGTCCTTCAATATGCTTTCCTAGCCGCTTTGCTTCCTGGATCCAATGAAGCATAAGATCATCTCCATTTAGCAAACGAGGCCAGCTCGTAAGCTCTCCTCCTTGTAGGACTGCATCATGATTTAACCACTTTTTAATATGGGCGTGAGAGAAAATCTCTGCTTCGTTTTCAAATTTCGTTTGAGAATCAAAGCGACACCACCAGTACATCGAATATGGTAGCGTTTTCATTTCTTCGATTAATGAAAATGCTGTTTCTGTATCTACTTGCAGCATAAGCATTAAGTTATCGTTGATTAATGTGGTTGTGCCGTGCTTAGCCGCATACTGTGCAAAAGTATGGGGATTATATAATTGAAACGGATGCACATGAGGTTCAATATAGCCGGGCACAATGTACTGGTCGCGACAGTCAAACACTTCCGCAGATGAATCCAGCACAGCTGGCATTGCTTCACCAACGTACACAATGCGGTCGTTAACAATCCAAATGTTAGCTTTCATCCATTTATTTAAACGAGCATTTAAGTAGGTCGTTCCTTTTAATACAATCGTCGGGGATGTTTGATCACTCACAACTGAAAGCTGATTTCGAATTTGTCTATTTCTCCAACGATACATTCCTATCGACATGCGCTGTGCCTCCTTTTGGTTATACTGAATAGATTCCATTTACAAAATAACTTTTATTAATTTATGAGAAAAGGTGATGAAACATGAGACCAAATATTGGAATCATTAATGCTTTAATTCGACTTACGGTTGGCTTTACCCTGCTTTCTTTGGCAACCTCTCGTTTAACAAGACGCCCTTACCGGGATTCTTATTTATGGTTAGCTTTTTTGGCAGCAATGAAAATTGGTGAAGGAATTACGCGCTTTTGCCCTTTAGTATTTGCTTATGACAAATACCAAGAAGACCAACATGACTACACAGAGCGCCCACCGATTAACCCAAGTTAAAATGACCTAAATAAAAAGAAGAGCGAATGCTCTTCTTTTAGTTCTTTGATGTTTTTTCAAGGGCACGATATCCAATATCTTTTCGATAGAAGAAACCTTTTGCTACATCAATATGATTCATTTGTTTGTATACTTCTTCTTGTGCTTGTGAAAGTGTATCTCCTTTAGCTCCTACTAAAAGAACACGGCCTCCATTTGATACGTATGTTTGGCCATCTAAAGCTGTTCCAGCATGGAAAACAAGCGCTTCTTTGTTGATCTTTTCTAAGCCGTAAATTGGATTTCCTTTTTCATAAGATTCAGGATAACCAGCAGCTGCTAACACAATCCCCATAACGGCTTGATTATCCCACTCAATTTCAACGTCTTCATTGTTTAAAATGCGAAGTAAAACATCAACTAAATCGCTTTTCATTCGCGGTAATACAACCTGTGTTTCAGGGTCACCAAATCGAGCATTAAATTCAATAACCTTTGGACCTTGCGCTGTTTGAATGAGTCCAGCATATAAAATACCCGTATACTCACAGCCTTCTTCAGCTAACCCTTCTGCCATTGGTAATAAAATTGTTTGAACCGCTTTTTCTACTTCAGCCTCACTGATTTGAGGAACCGGAGAATAAGCACCCATTCCACCAGTATTCGGGCCTTTATCCCCGTCAAACGCACGCTTATGATCTTGTGCAATGACCATTGGATATACCTTTGTACCACGTACGAATGCCATTAATGAAAATTCTTCACCGTCTAAAAATTCCTCAACTACAACAGTGGCGCTAGCTTCCTGGAACTTTTGATCAACCAAGAAGTCATGAAGTGTTTCTACAGCTTCTTCAACAGTTAAAGCGACAGTTACTCCCTTACCAGCAGCTAAGCCATCTGCTTTAATAACAATGGGTGCACCTTGTTTTTCTACATACGCTTTTGCCTCTTCGTAAGACGTAAATGTTTCATATGCAGCGGTAGGAATCTCATACTTTTTCATTAATTCTTTCGCAAAGCTTTTGCTTCCTTCAATCATAGCTGCTTTTTTACGAGGCCCAAAAATCGGCAGACCCTCAGCCTCGAAGCGATCTACAACCCCTTCAATTAGAGGATTTTCAGGGCCTACAATTGTTAGTTTGATATCTCTTTGTTTTGCAAAAGCCACTAGCTCATCATGATTGCTTTCATCGATTGAGACAAGCGTTGCCACGTTACTCATACCTGGATTACCGGGAGCTACAAATACTTCATTTACAAGTGGGCTTTTGGACGCTTTCCATGCAATTGTATGTTCTCTTCCACCTTTTCCGATAACTAAAACATTCACGTTCTTCACCTCATTAATGTTTAAAATGTCTTAAGCCTGTAAATACCATTGTAATGCCGTACTCATCTGCTTTTGCAATCGACTCTTCATCACGAATTGAACCACCTGGTTGAATAATTGCTGTAACACCAGCTTTAGCTGCTGCTTCAACTGTATCTCCCATTGGGAAGAAAGCATCTGATCCTAAAGCTGATCCTTGTGCTTTTTCACCCGCTTGCTCAATCGCAATTTTCGCTGCCCCAACGCGGTTCATTTGCCCAGCGCCTACTCCGACTGTCATATCGTCTTTTGCAAGTACAATCGCATTTGACTTTACATTTTTCACAACTTTCCATGCTAATTTCAAATCTGCCCATTCTTTTTCTGTTGGCTCACGCTTTGTTGGAACAGAAACCGTAGCATCGTCAAAACCAAATACATCTTCGTCCTGAACAAGCACGCCGCCTTTTACAGATGTTAAGAAGGATTCTTTTTGTGCATTTTCATCAAGCTCTACTGTTAGTAGACGTAAATTTTTCTTCGCTGTTAATACATCAATTGCTTCCTGATCAAATGAAGGAGCAATAATGATTTCTAAGAAGATTTCTTTTAATTGAATAGCTGTTTCGCGATCAATTGGACGGTTTGCTGCTACAATACCACCGAATATTGATGTTGGATCTGCTTCGTAAGCTTTTTGATAAGCTTGAGCAATCGTTTCACCCACACCTACTCCACATGGGTTCATATGTTTGATGGCCACAACAGCTGGCTCCGAAAATTCTTTTACAATCTGAAGTGCTGCGTTCGCATCATTAATATTATTATAAGATAACTCTTTTCCATGCAACTGCGTAGCCGTTGCAATTGAACCTTTTTGCGTTAATGGTTTTTTATAGAAAGCCGCTTCCTGATGTGGATTTTCTCCGTAGCGTAATCCTTGAACACGCTCATACGTTACTGTTAGCTTTTCAGGCGTCTTTTCACCCGTAATATTTGTTAGGTATTCAGCAATTAACGCATCATAAGCTGCCGTATGACGGAATACTTTCGCTGCTAGGCGCTGGTTTGTTTCAAACGAAACGTTTCCATTTGATTTTAATTCTTCTACTACGGTCGCATAGTCAGTTGGATCGACAACAACTGATACCGAACGATAGTTTTTAGCAGCTGAACGAAGCATTGTTGGTCCACCAATATCAATGTTTTCAATTGCTTCAGCAAGCGTTACATCGTCTTTTTCAATTGTCTTTTTAAACGGGTATAAGTTTACAACTACAAAGTCGATTGGTGAGATATTGTGCTCTTTCATTTGTGCCTGGTGCTCTTCGTTATCGCGTAACGCTAATAAAGCGCCATGAACATTGGGATGTAGCGTTTTTAAACGGCCATCTAAAATCTCAGGAAAACCTGTTACTTCAGAGATACCAATTACATCAATGCCGTTTTCTTCTAGCGTACGCTTTGTACCGCCAGTCGAAATAATTTCCACTCCTAATTCCTTCAGTTCTTTAGCAAATGAAACAATACCTTCTTTGTCAGATACGCTAATAAGCGCGCGTTTTGCTGTCATTTTGTAAACTCCTCCTGATTCGATCTCTCTTTTTATAACTCCCTTACACTATCACTCTACCATAGTAAAGCATTAAAACTTTTTTGACAACCCAGTCTATTATTTAACCACAAGCTGTTGAAACAGCTTGTTGAGTACTTGAGGATAAAACGTATGCTCAATCTCATGGATACGAGCTTCAACAGTCTCTCTTGTGTCTTCCTCATTTACACGAATTGCTTGCTGGTCAATAATCGGCCCCGTATCCATTCCTTCGTCTACAAAATGTACGGTAATACCAATAACCTTTACACCAGCATCAAATGCTTGCCCAATGGCATCCATGCCTGGGAACGCTGGTAATAATGAGGGATGAATATTAACAATTCGATTTTTATATGGTTGAAGTAATGTTGGACCAACTAAGCGCATGTAACCTGCTAATACTAGAAAATCTATGCTATTAGCCTGTAATTCGTTTAGAATTGCTTGTTCATAAGCTGCTTTATCAGGAAAGTCTTTAGGTGAGCAAACAAAGCACGGAATACCACATGCTTTTGCTCGCTCGATTACATACGCTTCTGGCTTATTACAAACCACAAGCTTAATCGTCGCCTTTAATTGACCCGATTGCGTTGCTTCGTATAGAGATTGAAAGTTGCTGCCGTTTCCTGAAGCAAAGACTGCAATATTCATCATCCAAGCACGCCTCCACTAAACTCTACCCCATTGCCTTCTGTCACGCGTCCAATCACAAACGCTTTTTCCCCTTTGCTTTCAATCGCATTGATGACCGCGTTCATTTCTTCTGGCTCTACCGCTAATACAAACCCAATTCCCATATTAAAAACTTCAAACATTTCTTTACGCTCTAAGCCACCATACTCTTGAAGGAAATCAAAGATTTTTGGAATTGGCCAAGAACCGTAGTCAATTTCTACTCCTAAACCATCTGGAAGCATGCGAGGAATGTTTTCAATAAACCCTCCGCCTGTAATATGGGCCATGCCTGCTACTTTTGCTGCTTCTAACGCTTGAAGCACAGGCTTTACATAAATTTTAGTTGGTGTTAAAAGCTCAAGGCCAAGAGCTTGATCAAATCCTTCATATACCTTTTGAAGATCCAGCTTTTGATCATCAACGATTTTCCGAACCAGTGAATAGCCATTGCTATGAATACCGCTTGATGAAATACCTACTAGTAGCTGTCCTGGCTTTACGTTCTCTCCAGTAATAATTTCCGATTTCTCAACCGCTCCAACTGTAAATCCAGCTAAGTCATATTCATCTTCCTCATATAACCCAGGCATTTCCGCTGTTTCACCGCCAATTAATGCACAATTTGACTGCTCGCATCCATCCGCAATTCCTTTTACAATTGCTTCGATTTTTTCAGGGACTGCTTTCCCACATGCAATATAATCCAGGAAATAAAGAGGCTCTGCACCTTGTACAACCACATCGTTTACACACATCGCTACAGCATCAATCCCGATAGTGTCGTGCTTATCCATTTGAAAAGCTAATTTTAATTTTGTACCAACACCGTCTGTTCCTGATACTAAAACAGGCTCTTTTAAGTTTAAGGAAGATAGATCAAACATTCCTCCAAATCCACCCACTGTGCCCATAATACCTTTACGCTCTGTTCGTGCAACGTGCTTTTTAATACGTGAAACGGCCTCGTAGCCTGCTTCTAAGTCAACTCCAGCTTGCTTATATGAATATGACATATTGTCACTCCTTTTTTACATTGAAACTAACAAGTTACTTTCTCATGTGGGTGTACGGTATCAGGATAAATTTCTGTTGGATATTTTCCTGTGAAACAAGCCATACACTGTCCACCATTTTCATAATCTCGACCGATTGCTTCAATTAATCCTTCATTGCTTAAGAACTCCAAAGAGTCCGCTTCAATTAATTCACAAATTTCTTGTACAGAGCGAGTTGCTGCAATTAGCTCGGATGAAGAAGATGTATCAATTCCATAGAAGCATGGATTTTTGATTGGAGGTGCACTAATACGAACGTGAACTTCTTTCGCTCCTGCTTCTCGTAGCATGCGAACGATACGGCGACTTGTCGTTCCTCGAACGATTGAGTCATCAACCATGACAACACGCTTACCTTCTACAATCTTACGCACCGGAGACAGCTTCATTTTCACGCCTTGTTCGCGCAGCTCCTGTGATGGTTGAATAAACGTACGGCCAACATAGCGATTCTTAATTAATCCTAACTCATACGGAATACCTGATTGCTCGGCAAATCCAATGGCCGCTGAAATACTAGAATCCGGAACACCAGTTACAACATCTGCTTCGATTGGAGATTCCATCGCTAGCTGTTTTCCTAGGTTTTTACGTGCTGAATGCACATTAATACCATCAATGTTACTGTCTGGACGTGAGAAATAAATGTATTCCATACTGCAAATTGCACGATTTACATTTAACGTAAAGCGCTCAGATTTTATTCCTTCATCATCAATAATTAACAATTCTCCAGGTTCTACATCACGTTCGTGAACTGCTCCTACAATATCAAATGCACATGTTTCTGATGCCACGACATAAGCATCTCCTAGACGACCAAGTGATAGTGGACGTAATCCATTTGGATCTAAAGCAACCATCATGGCATCTTCAGTTAAAATAACAAACGCATACGCACCCTTTACCATGGAGAGTGCATTTTTTACTTTGTCTTTCATATCACTATAGCCACTACGCTTAATTAAATGTGCTAACACTTCTGTATCAGAGGTGGATTGAAAAATGCTGCCTTGATTTTCAAGTTGGTGCTTTAGCGCATTGGCATTTACTAAGTTACCGTTGTGAGCTAATGCAATGCTTCCGTTATGAGAGCGGAAGTGAAGGGGCTGAACGTTTTCAACCCCTCCACCTCCTGCTGTTGCATAGCGCACGTGACCGATTGCTGCTTTTCCTTGAAGCTGATCAAGCTCACCGTGGCCGAATACTTCATTTACAAGGCCAACGCCTTTTGCCACGCTGACTTTTTCTCCATTTGTAACGGCAATTCCAGCTCCTTCTTGACCGCGGTGCTGAAGGCTGTGAAGGCCATAGTAAGCGATTTGACTTGCATTTTCATGACCCCATATGCCGAATACGCCACATTCTTCGTTTAAACCTTTTATTTCAGCAAGCATGGAATAGCTCCTTTCCAAGCTTTCGTTAAGTCTTGAACAAATTGTTGTACAACTGCATTTCCTTCATGCTTAATTGTTAATTCTCCGTTTTCAGTTACGCGTCCCACTAGCTTAGCATCCGCAACAATACTCTCGAAAGCCTGTTGATTTTGTGGTGCTACTGTCACAATAAAGCGTGATTGTGTTTCACTAAATAACTCTGCTGTTAGGTCACCGTTCACCGTAACTTCTACTCCAAGCCCACTACCATTCATTACTTTCTCTGCTAGGGCTACCGCAAAACCACCTTCTGCAATATCATGTGCAGATTGTACAGTTCCTTGACGGATTGCTTGAAGAAGCTGATCTTGACGTGCTTTTTCTACTGATAAGTCTAGAGCAGGCGATTGGCCAAATACCTTACCGCTTTCAATTACTTTTTGAAGCTCAGTCCCAGCAAATTCTGCTTTTGCTTCGCCAATTACATAAATTAAGTCTTCTGCTTGTTTGGCATACTGAGTTGTAATATGCTTCACATCGTCAATTAGTCCAACCATTCCAATAACAGGTGTTGGGTAAATTGCTTCACCTTTTGTTTCGTTATAAAGAGACACGTTACCACCGATTACTGGTGTTGAAAGCTGACGGCAAGCGTCGCTCATTCCGTCCGTTGCTTTTTCAATTTGCCAGAAAATTTCCGGCTTTTCTGGATTTCCAAAGTTTAAGCAGTCGGTAATTGCTAAAGGCTGTGCACCTGAACATACAAGATTGCGAGCTGCTTCGGCTACGGCAATGCGTCCACCTACTTCAGGATCTAGATAAAGATAGCGAGAGTTACAGTCGGTTGTCATTGCTAATGCTTTATTTGTATCTCGCACGCGTACAACGGCTGCATCAGAACCAGGTGATACAACTGTATTTGTACGCACTTGATAGTCATATTGATTATAAACCCACTCTTTGTTTGCAATCGTTGGTTGTTGTAAAAGCTTCACTAGCATATCACTATGATTATCTACTGTTGGTGCGTAAGCAGGTTGAGCTTGAAACTCACGGTAATAAGCTGGCTCTGCTGATGGTTTGTGATACACAGGTGCATCTTCTGCTAACGCATCAACTGGCACATCCGCTACCACTTCACCTTTATGAGTTAAACGAAGGCGTTTGTCATCTGTTACGTGACCAACTGATACTGCTTCTAAACCGTAGCGCTCTACGATATCTACAATCTCTTGCTCACGGCCTTTTTCAACAACGATTAGCATACGTTCTTGTGATTCAGAAAGCATCATCTCGTAAGGAGTCATACCTGTTTCACGCTGAGGTACAAGATCAAGATTCATTTCGATACCAGAACCTGCTTTACTCGCCATCTCTGCTGATGAACTCGTTAAACCAGCCGCTCCCATATCTTGAATACCAACTAATGCATCACATTTAATTAACTCTAAGCATGCTTCAAGAAGAAGCTTTTCCATAAATGGATCTCCCACTTGAACTGCTGGACGTTTTTCATCTGATTGATCTGAAAGTTCCTCTGATGCAAATGTTGCTCCATGGATACCATCGCGGCCCGTTTTAGCACCGACATACATCACCGTATTGCCAACACCTTTTGCTTGGCCTTTTTGGATGTCTTCGTGGTTAATTAAACCTACACACATTGCATTAACTAATGGGTTTCCTTCATAAGAGTCTTCAAACTGAATCTCTCCACCCACTGTTGGGATCCCAACGCAGTTACCGTAACCTGCAATCCCTGCTACTACTTCCTCAAACAAATGACGAACTTTTGGAGACGTCAGCTCTCCGAATCGTAAAGAGTTTAACAGCGCAATTGGTCTTGCTCCCATTGAAAAGACGTCACGGATAATTCCACCTACACCAGTTGCTGCTCCTTGGTAAGGTTCAATGGCTGATGGATGATTGTGACTTTCAATTTTAAATACAACTGCTTGATTATCGCCGATATCAACAATCCCTGCGCCTTCACCTGGTCCTTGAAGTACTTTTTCACCAGTAACAGGGAATTTCTTCAAAACAGGCTTAGAGTTTTTGTAGCTGCAGTGCTCTGACCACATAACAGAGAATAACCCTGTTTCTGTGTAGTTAGGCGTACGACCTAATAATTGCTCTACATTTGCAAACTCTTCATCTGTTAATCCCATATCTCGATATAGCTTTTGCTCTTTAATTTGCTCTACATTTGGTTCAAGAAGTAACGACATTTTGTTCCCTCCACTGCTTTACGATTGATTGAAATAATTTTAGTCCATCTGCGCTACCTAGAATATCACTAACTGCTCTTTCTGGGTGGGGCATCATTCCTAATACATTTCCTGCTTCATTTGAAATTCCTGCGATGTTTTGAAGACTTCCATTTGGGTTATCTTCGTATTGGAAAAGGATTTGATTGTTTTCAACCAATTGTTGTAACGTTTGTTCATCGCAATAGTAATTACCTTCACCATGTGCTACTGGAATTGCAATGATTTCGTCTTTGCCATAAGCATTTGTAAACATAGTTTCATTGTTAGCTACTTTTAAGTTAACGGTTTTACAGATAAATTTTAAATTTTCATTGCGACGCATAGCTCCTGGTAAAAGACCTGCTTCTAAAAGAATTTGGAACCCGTTGCAAACGCCTAATACAGGTTTTCCAGCCGCTGCTGCCTTTTTCACTTCATCCATTACGTTCGAAAAGCGTGCAATTGCACCTGAACGTAAGTAATCTCCGTATGAGAAGCCACCTGGTAACAGGATACCGTCATATTCGTCTAAAGACTTAGCATCGTGCCAAACATATTCTACTTCCTCACCAAGTTCATCTTTAATTGCATGATACATATCTACGTCACAGTTTGATCCTGGGAACACAATTACAGCAAATTTCACTGTACGACAACCTCCTCAACCTCGTAACGATAGTCTTCAATTACTGTATTCACTAAAAGCTTTTCACACATTTCTTTCACTCGCTCATCTAATGCATCTGTGCTATCAATTGTTAGCTCTAAGAACTTACCGATACGAACTTCTTGTACTTCTTCATAAGACATACGGTGTAATGAATTTTTAACGGCTACGCCTTGTGGATCTAGTACGCTTTCTCTTAATGTGACAAATACTTTTACTTTATACATGGTTGGGTTATCCTCCGATTCGCTGTAAGATTTTTTCGTATGCTTCTGTTAAACCGCCTAAATCTCTGCGGAAAACATCTTTATCTAATTTTTCGTTTGTATGAACATCCCAGAAACGGCAAGTGTCAGGTGAAATTTCATCAGCCAAGATGATATCTCCTTGAGACGTACGACCAAACTCTAATTTAAAATCAACTAAGAAAATGTCTCTCTCTTTAAAGAAAGAAGATAATACTTTATTAATTTGAAGTGCTTGTGCTTTTAAGCTATCAATCTCTTCTTGAGTTGCAGCTTGTAGGAAAATGGCATGTTCGTCAAGGATTAACGGGTCTCCTAACGCATCATCTTTGTAATAAAGCTCTACAATTGGATTTTCAAATCGAATACCTTCTTCAACCCCAATGCGCTTAGCTAAACTACCGGCTGTTGCGTTTCGAACCACTACTTCAAGCGGAACGATTTCAACCTGCTTCACTGCTTGCTCATAGTCAGATAGTTGTTTTACAAAATGTGTCTGAATTCCTTTTTCATGAAGCATTGAAAATAGCAAACTACTAATTTGGTTATTTAACTTTGCTTTTCCTTCAATCTCAGCTTTCTTTTCACCGTTAAATGCTGTTGCTTCATTTTTGTAAGCAACCCACAGTACATCTTGTTCATTTGTTGCATAAATCTTCTTTGCTTTTCCTTCGTAAAGTAGCCCTTGCTTTTCCATGCTGACACCTCTATATCCAGAATATTCTGATACCCATTTTTGCAGAAAGGCAAGGACTCACCTTGCCTTTTTTATTAAAGACCTAAACGTTCAAAAATCATATCTACACTTTTCAGATGATGCGTATGATCGAAGCAGTCATCAATTTCTTCTGCTGTTAAATGTTTTGTAATGCGCTCTTCTCCTTCGATTAGAGAGCGGAACGGGACTTGTGTTTCCCAAGCTTCCATCGCTTTAGGCTGAACTAGATCATATGCTTCTTCACGAACCATACCTTTGTTAATTAACGTTAGTAACACGCGCTGTGAATAAATTAAGCCGAGCGTACGATCCATATTGCGCTTCATGTTGTCTGGGAATACCGTTAAGTTTTTCACGATGTTTGCAAAACGATTTAACATGTAGTTCAGTGCAATTGTTGCATCTGGTAAGATAACGCGCTCTGCAGAAGAATGTGAGATATCACGTTCGTGCCAAAGTGGTACGTTATCATAAGCTGTTACCATGTATCCTCGAATTAGTCGTGCTAACCCCGTCACGTTTTCTGAACCAATTGGGTTACGCTTATGCGGCATAGCTGATGATCCCTTTTGACCTTTTGCGAAGTATTCTTCTACTTCACGTGTTTCACTCTTCTGAAGGCCACGAACTTCTACTGCAAACTTCTCAATTGAAGTTGCAATTAACGCTAGTACAGACATATAGTGTGCATGACGATCACGTTGTAGAGTTTGTGTAGAGATAGGAGCTGGCGAAATACCAAGTTTTTCACATACATACTTTTCAACAAACGGGTCGATGTTAGCAAACGTTCCAACTGCTCCAGACATTTTCCCAAACTCTACTTCAGCAGCTGCTCGCTTCAAACGCTCTAAGTTACGCTTCATTTCTTCGTACCATAACCCCATCTTTAAGCCAAATGTTGTTGGCTCTGCGTGGACACCGTGCGTACGACCCATCATAACCGTATATTTATGTTCTTGTGCTTTTTCTTTTAATACCTCAATAAAGCGCTCAACGTCGTTTACTAAAATATCGTTTGCTTGTTTAAGTAGGTAAGATAAAGCTGTGTCCACAACATCTGTAGAAGTTAAACCATAGTGTACCCACTTACGCTCTTCGCCAAGTGTTTCTGATACCGCACGAGTAAACGCAACAACGTCATGTCGTGTTTCAAGTTCAATTTCATTGATTCGATTAATATCAAAAGATGCATTTTCACGAATTAGCTTTACATCTTCTTTTGGAATGTGTCCTAATTCAGACCATGCTTCACAAGCTAAAATTTCAACTTCTAGCCAAGCTTTAAATTTATTCTCTTCAGTCCAAATTGCTGCCATCTCTGGTCTTGTATAACGTTCAATCATGTTGTTAATTCCTCCGTTCTTTCCCATATTCCCAATGATTCGGCTTTTTCTACCGCCTCATCTATCTTATCAGCTAATACAGTAATATGTCCCATTTTTCGTTTATGTTTCGGAACTTTTTTTCCGTACAAATGAAGGTGCATATCGTCTAAATATTCGATTTTTGCCATCGTTTCTTCAATATGCTCTCCTAATAGGTTAACCATAACAGCAGGTTTTAACAATGTTGATTGAACTAGCGGCCAGTTACAAATCGCTCGAACGTGCTGCTGAAATTGCGATAAGCTGCAAGCATTGATTGAATAATGTCCTGAATTATGTGGTCTTGGTGCTAATTCATTAATATAGAGATTGCCTTCTTTTGTTAAGAACATCTCAACAGCAAGAGTCCCAACTAAGTTTAGGCCTTTTGCAATTTCTTTTGCATATTCAATTGCCGTTTGCTCTTGGCTAGCTGTAATACGTGCTGGCACAATGGTTTGGTGTAAAATATGATCTTTATGAATGTTCTCAGCAACTGGTAAGCATACAATGTCGCCTCTCATATTTCGGTGAACGATTACAGAAACTTCTTTATCTAAGTTCATCCATTGTTCTACGATACATTCAGACTGTGATAATAATCCTTCTGCTTCAACTACGTCATGACTGCTTTTTAAAAGAACTTGCCCTTTGCCGTCATAGCCTCCTCTACACGTTTTTACTACGCAAGGATAGCTAATCGTCTCGACAGCCTTTAACAGCTCTTCTTTATTCTTCACAATGGCATACTGAGGTACGTTTAGATTTAGATTAGTAATCATTTCTTTTTCTAAACGACGATTTTGAGTAACTGCTAATAAACGACTTCCTTGTGGCACATAACATTTCGTTTCTAACCACTTCATCATCTCAACATCAACGTTCTCAAATTCATATGTGATTACATCTGAAACTTCTGCAAGTCGTTCAATTGCCTTTCGATCGTCATAGGCACCAATCACTTTAATATCAGCTACTTGACCACATGGAGAGTCTTCTGTAGGTTCTAAAACAGCTATATAGTAACCCATTTCCTTAGCAGCTAGGGCAATCATTCTCCCTAGCTGGCCTCCGCCAACAATCCCTATTGTTTTTCCTGGACGTATAAGAACATTAGACAAGTTGATCACTGCTTTCTAATACGGATAATCGAATTGATTCTCTTCTCTCATCTAGCTGTTTACTAATGCCCAAATCTGATGTACCTAAAATTTGAGCTGCAAGCAAGCCTGCATTTGTTGCTCCTGCTTTGCCGATTGCTACTGTTGCGACCGGAACACCTCCGGGCATTTGAACGATGGACAGCAATGAATCTAAGCCATTCAAGTTACTTGATTTAACCGGTACACCAATCACAGGCAATACTGTTTTTGCAGCAATCATACCTGGTAAATGTGCTGCTCCCCCTGCTCCTGCGATAATAACTTGAATTCCTCTTTCCTTTGCTGTTTCGGCGTATTCAAACATATAATCTGGAGTTCTATGTGCCGATACAACTTTCTTTTCGTAAGCAATATCTAATTCTTCTAAGATGTCACAAGCATGTTGCATTGTAGACCAATCTGACTGACTTCCCATGATAACAGCAACTTTTACATTCATAGATAAAAGCTCCTTTTTTAATTTATAAAAAAAGCCTAGAATGATGTGATTTCCAAAAGGAAAGTCACAATCACTCTAGGCTTTATTAATTCGTACCTTTACTATAAGTTGCAGGATACGAATAGTTAATCCTAATTGATTGTTCTTTCCTCATAGTCCAATAATTTACGGTTATTGGGTAGAAACTCTCAGGCCATATTCCTGAATATTATATGAGGTTTCGTTTCTCTTATTTGCAACTTAATGATAACAGCCAACCATGAAAAAAGTCAACTCAAAAATCGAATATTTAACTTTTAATTTTTAATAATGTTCGTGTTTAAAGTGATTTTCCTTCAAATATGATTTGTTGCTTTACAGGAACATGCTCTTTAACCCCATTCTTGACCGTTTCTTCAAAGATAGGCTTTTCTATTCTTCTCACAGGCATATAGCCATCTTTTTTCATACGATCTAAACAATCAGCAATCGTTTCATTTTCACCTACTTCATACATAGCTTTTTTCTTTTTCTTCTCACTCATAGTAAAATCTCCTTTTTATTCGAGAATATAGAAAAAAGGCTAGTCAAATGACTAGCCTTTTTTCGCTGTTGCCTGGCAACGTCCTACTCTCACAGGGACAAAGTCCCAACTACCATCGGCGCTAGAGAACTTAACTTCC
>NZ_JBXDLD010000042.1:0-785 GCF_056820425.1 Priestia sp. KCTC 13724
ACTTTTTTGGCTCTAAACAGGAAAAAACATTAAACTGAAAATTGCGTCAACATTTATGCAACACTAGTGGTATCAAATAGATTTATATTTCAAAACAAGAACCTGTTTAAATTTTTAAACGGGTTCTTGTTTTGAAATCATAGAACAACTGTTTAGAATTCATAGAAGGCACATTATATTAACTAAGGTTGTATGGAGTATGCATTGTTTTTATAGGAATAATTCCATCTCACTACCCTTAAAACTAAAGCCCATACTTTTGTATAAGGGTTCACCATCTTTAGAAGCATGTAACCAAATTCTTTTTACATCTCTGTTCTTACATTCTTCAATGCATTTCTCAAGTAATTGTTTAGCCAATCCTTGTTTTCTATAAGTGGGTAAGGTATACATGTTAAGTATATAAGCTTCTACACCTTGTAAATTCTCTAAATACGGAGGTCTTTTAAAAAAGGATACTCCACTTACACTTACAACTTCCTTATCATTTTTTGCTATGTAAGAAACAAAATTATGATTGGAGATTTCAGTTTTTAAATAGTTTTTGGTAGCATGTATGATCTGATTTTCTTCTTCCTCTGTTTGAATTTCATTTACCTCTTTAAGCAAAGCTACCCTTAATTTAATAATCTGGTTGATATCTGAGATTGATGCTTTATCCACGCTATATAATTTTTTCATGCTTCTTCTCCCCTTACAGAAAAATACAATTAATATTTATCCTGAATTATTCATAGCTAACTAAAATCATTTCGTTTTTCAACTTTTGATCACGATGGTTTAAA
>NZ_JBXDLD010000043.1:0-972 GCF_056820425.1 Priestia sp. KCTC 13724
ACTTTTTTGGCTCTAAACAGGAAAAAACATTAAACTGAAAATTGCGTCAACATTTATGCAACACTAGTGTTTAAAACTATGTTTAGAAATTTGTTATGCAGTCGATCAAACGCTTAACGATGTTTTTTGGGTAGAAAGAGAGGGCTCCAATGAAGAAAATAAAAGATGAACGCCTTATTGTTCAAAACTTAAAAAATATTCGAGTGGCTTTTATCATTCAAACATTAGGGATTTTATCCTTATTAGTTTATGACGGGTTACAAAACGGTATTTTACATGCTTATGAAAACCCCCTTTGGTTTATTTTTATTTTAACGGCTGTTGTATTAGGTTACTTAAATTTGAAAATATCAGTGGATGTTTATGACAACAAACGTGAAAATCTTGTTCCTTATTATATTATTCCCCTTGGCAGCTTCCTGCTTGGAGGAGTGTTTACACTAATTGTGACAGCTGGTCCCGATGGAAATCTTCAAAGTGGATTGCTAGTAGGAAGCGTTGTAGGACTTGTGTTTTTTCTAACTTTTACATACGGACACTATTTAGTAAAAAAGAGAAATGAAGAGTAAAAGAGGCGGAGACATAAGTCTTTCGGTTAGCGATTTATCGGAACGATTGAGAGATAATTCGGAAACCAATTTAAAAAAAGAGTGGAATGGAACGAACGTGTTCTTACAACCTAACGATGTTAAAACAGTCATGATTCTTCTTTGAGAAGGAATCATGACTGTTTTATATTTCAGCTTATTTTTTTACAGGACCTTCTAAAATTGTGTCGAAATTAATATTGTGAAATTGTGAACAAACTTTAACAAAATGGTGAACAGTATGGTCAACTATAAAAGAAGTTTTTATACTAGGGACTACAATCTGCTAAGAGAAGAGAAAATTCTCTTCCTACATAAAGGAGCATTCCTGTTAGAAGGATTTTCGGGGACTTGAACAAAAAAGAGCCCTCTTGGTATGATACGG
>NZ_JBXDLD010000044.1:0-894 GCF_056820425.1 Priestia sp. KCTC 13724
GAAAACGACGATTTATTTGTGAAATGTTTACTTGTTTCACTATAAAAAATGAAAAGAGCCTCAGATTGATATATACACCTTAGGTAAATACGAGTTTCTGACCGATGTTTTCGATTTTATTCACATCGAGAAATGTTTCAAGTTCACTTAGAATTTGAGTGAAATTAGGGCTACTCTTTATATCCAATTTGACTCGGATATCCCTCTTATTAATAAACGGGTCCCCAGATTCTTTCGATTTGATTATAATTTCCTTTGCCATTTTAACTCTTGCACTTTTAAGCGATTGGACTTTTTTGTTTTTCACTATCAGCAGATTTATTCAAATGAATCTGGTGCATATAATATTGGATATTCGGCATTTGCTCTCTGACCATATTCATCACATCTTGATTGTCGTTGACAACGTAAATTCTTGCTGTATTCGGATTATCACGAGCAACTCTACGAACAGCTTGATATATTTCTCCCGCAATTGAAGAAAGTCTGATTGCCTCAACATCTCTGTTCTTGAAAACTGAAAAGCTATGACTTGGCAATCCTTCGATAGAATTATAAAAGAATTTATCCAACACGTAAGTCTCATAATTGAAATTTGGCGTTTTCAAAACGATTACAGTATCCATCAACCGATAGTCATTTTTACCAATTAAATTCCCGAAGTAATCAATGGACTGCGGGACGCCCAACTGGGTTATAATATCTGGCAAACTTCCGTCAAAATATCGCTCAATTCCTGCTTCCACGCTTTTTATTTGGTCTTTTTGAGTAATGTTGAAAAATTTGATGTTTAATAACAAAACAGTTCCTTTTTATGTATTAGACCATGCGTGTTGATTAACCAATAAAATCCAAAAAAAGCATACAAAAAAGGGCACCTATCTTGTAGAATGT
>NZ_JBXDLD010000045.1:0-81133 GCF_056820425.1 Priestia sp. KCTC 13724
AAATCAGTTAACTACGCCAGTTTTGTGGTAATCCTGCGATTACTTTTGTCTAGCAACAAGTCGCACTTACTCCAGCGTGCAAACGTTAACGTTTTTGCAGGTGAGCAGTCCCACAAGGACAAAGCGTGGGAAACATAGCCAAATCTGACATTCATGTCTGTTAACTCCTTTTCATAGCTATAAAAGTGGGGATATAAACGTAGCTACCCCTTGTTTAAATTTATCAAACCAAGTCCGCTTTTTTATATCAGATAAAGAAAGAAGAGGACAGTCGTGTAAACAGGTGTGGAACGTTTCTTTTACATGCTTAATAAAAACAGGGTCAAAGATAAAGCAATTGATTTCTCCGTTTAAAAACAAGCTTCTTTTATCAAAGTTAGCAGTTCCCACATCACAAATTCGCTCATCAGCAATCATCACTTTTCCGTGATAGAAACCATAATAAAATTGATGAATCTGGCACCCCGCTTCGACTAAAGCAGGAAGATAAGAGAAGGCTGCATCGCGAACGAGTGGGTGATCTGCTCTCATTGGGATAAGGATATACACCGTTACGCCTCGTTTACGCGCTTTTAAAATAGCCGCCATTAAAGATTCTGTTGGGATAAAATAAGGAGTTCCAATACAAAGTTCATTTTTTGCTTCATTGATGATGTGCAAGAAATGATCTTCTAAGGAAACACCTTCCGTTGAGCGAAATTGCACGATTTGCATAGAGGGGTCTTTTATTTGTCTGTCAATTACCTCTTCGTGCTGCTCTTCATCGTTCATAGATGAGCTCCAATCTCTTAAAAACTGCGTTTGCAAATCATTTACTGCTTCTCCCGTTACTTTTAAGTGATAATCTTTCCACGTCCCTAATGTGGGATCTAAGCCTAAATATTCTTGGCCAATATTAAACCCTCCAATGTAGCCGATGGACTGGTCGATAATAGTCATTTTTCGATGATTCCTTGCGTTTATTGTATAAAATAAATAAGGGAATTTTAGCCGACGACTAAATGAAAACTTCACTCCGCAAGCCAGAAGGTGTTTTCTCATCTTCCGATTGAGCTTTATGCTACCGATGCGGTCAACGAGTAGCCGAACGTCAACTTGCTGACTTGCCTTTTCGCAGAGAAGATCCAAAAATTTTTTGCTAACCTCATCGTTTTTGACAATATAAAAAGAAATGTGAATGGAATGTTTTGCTTGTTCGATTGATTTAAACAAGTCATTGTAAAACTTCGTTCCATCAGTGAAAAGTTTGAGAGATGCTTGACGCATTGGAAATGTACGCTCTTTTTGCATGAGTTCCTTTTTGCCAACACCTAAATCAATGGCAAACCATGCGACAATCAAAATAACGATTAAAATAATTACAGTAGCCAACATTTCCTTTCCCACCCTCCATTAACCGAATAATTCACGATAATCATCTTATTTCTGTTCTTAGTTTCACCTCGTTTAAATAGAATATGAACAAAAAAGAAAGAAAATATGTTGACTGAATGTTCATTCATTATATAAAATGAAGAAAAGTTCATTATTTTCTAAATTTTCATCAGGGAGAAGGAGGGAATTATGTGTCAGCTTTATTGTGGGTCAATTTAATTTTATTTCTAATTGTAACCGCTTACGCAGGGTCGTTGTTTATTTACTTAATTCGAACGAGGTTAATGTACATCCAATTAGGTAAGAAAGTGGAGTTTGATCAAAAACTAAAAGAAAGACTGAACAAAGTATGGGTAAATGTTTTTGGCCAAAAAAAATTATTAAAAGATAAGAAAAGTGGAATCATCCACGTTCTTTTTTTCTACGGATTTATTCTAGTTCAGTTCGGTGCGATTGATTTTATTTTAAAGGGGTTAGTTCCTGGAGCGCATCTGCCATTAGGTCCGCTATATCCAGGCTTTACATTCTTTCAAGAAATTATAACTGTCTTGATTTTAGTTGCGGTTATATGGGCTTTTCACCGCCGTTATGTTGAAAAGCTTGTTCGATTAAAAAGAGGGTTTAAATCAGGTTTGGTTCTTTTGTTTATTGGTAGCTTGATGCTTTCAGTACTAATTGGAAATGGGATGTCACTAATCTGGCACAACCATGACTTAGCGTGGACTGAGCCAATTGCATCATCCGTTGCCTTTCTTTTGAATGGAATTGGCGAAACCGCATCTATTGTCATCTTCTATGTAGCATGGTGGATTCACTTACTTGTTTTATTAGCATTTTTAGTTTACGTACCGCAGTCTAAGCATGCCCATTTAATTGCAGGTCCAGCGAACGTGTTTTTCAATCGCGTTTCTAAGCCAGGGAAGTTAGAGAAAATCGATTTTGAAGACGAGTCTCAAGAAACATTTGGTGTAGGGAAAATTGAAGATTTTACACAAAACCAACTCATCGACTTATATGCATGCGTAGAGTGTGGACGATGTACAAACATGTGTCCAGCGACTGGGACAGGGAAAATGCTTTCACCGATGGATTTAATTTTGAAACTACGTGATCACTTGACTGAAAAGGGTGCTGTCGTAACGTCCAGAGCGCCTTGGGTGCCTACGTATGCTTTTGCCAATACAAAAGGAAACCAGCTTGCGGTCATGGGAGCAAGCCAAAGCAGCAGCGAAGTAGCAGCTACTTTGGAATACAACCCGTCTTTAATAGGAGAAGTCATTACAGAGGAAGAGATTTGGGCGTGTACGACCTGTCGTAATTGTGAAGATCAGTGTCCAGTAATGAACGAACATGTGGATAAAATCATTGATCTTCGTCGCTTTTTAGTTTTAACAGAAGGGAAAATGGATCCGGATGCTCAAAGAGCGATGACGAACATCGAGCGTCAAGGAAATCCATGGGGATTAAATCGTAAAGAAAAAGAAACTTGGAGAGAAATGCGAGAAGATATTCATGTACCGACGGTTAAAGAAATGAAGAAGAGTGGAGAAGAATTTGAATATTTATTTTGGGTCGGTTCGATGGGAGCTTACGATAATCGAAGTCAAAAGATTGCGCTTGCTTTTGCAAAACTGCTAAATGAAGCAGGAGTTAAGTTCGCTATCTTAGGAAACAAAGAGAAAAACTCTGGAGATACGCCGCGTCGATTAGGAAACGAGTTCTTATTCCAAGAGTTAGCTTCTAAGAACATTGAGGAATTTGAAAAGAACGAAGTGAAAAAGATTGTCACGATTGATCCTCATGCATATAACATTTTCAAAAATGAATATCCAGACTTTGGGTTAGAAGCAGAAGTGTATCATCATACGGAGCTTTTAGCACAGCTTGTGAAAGAAGGAAAGTTAAAGCCCAAATTTCCAATTGAAGAAACCGTTACGTTTCATGATTCCTGCTATTTAGGCAGATATAACGAAGTATATGACCCGCCGCGTGAAATTTTAAAAGCAATTCCAGGAGTGAAAATGGTTGAGATGGCTCGAAATCGTGAAAGCGGAATGTGTTGTGGTGCAGGAGGAGGGCTCATGTGGGCAGAAGAGACCTCTGGTCAACGAATCAACGTCGCGCGTACAGAACAAGCCCTGGAAGTAAACCCAGGCATTATTAGCTCTGGCTGTCCGTACTGTTTAACGATGATTAGCGATGGTACAAAAGCGAAAGAAGTTGAAGAAAAAGTAGGAACATATGATGTAGCAGAGCTCTTAGAAAAATCAATTTTTGGCATAAACGAAGCAAAACAACCTGTATGATAAGGGAGTTTATTACAGAAGGATGAAGGTTTAAAGCCCCCAAATGCTACTAAAAGAACGGGGGCTACAACCTTGTAAGAGATAGAGATTTTGTTTGTCATCAAATTGAGCAAACGTTCAATAGGAAAAGGGGGAGTTATAGATGAGGAGATCTGTCATTGTCAGTGCTGTGCGTACGCCTTTTGGTAAATTAGGAGGAGCTTTAAGCTCACTAACTGCCTCAGAGCTCGGTGGCCACGCTATAAAATCCGCGGTTCAGCATGCTGGTGTAGAAGCGGAAAACATTGATTCGGTTATTATGGGCTGTGTGCTTCAAGGGGGGCAAGGACAATTGCCATCTCGTCAAGCGTTGCATCATGCTGGTTTACCTTGGAGTGTGCAAACAGAAACCATTAACAAAGTATGTGCATCAGGAATGAGAAGCGTGATGTTAGCAGATCAGTATATTCGTTTAGGAGAAGCTTCAGCGGTTGTGGCCGGAGGAATGGAGTCTATGAGCAATGCACCATATCTGTTACCAAAAGCAAGATGGGGCTTTCGAATGGGAGATGGCCAAGCGAAAGATTTGATGATTCATGATGGCTTAACATGTAGCTTTACAGGAGTTCATATGGGGACTTACGGAAATCGATTGGCAAGTGAACTGAATATTTCCCGGGAAAAGCAAGATGAATGGGCATTGCGTAGTCATCAGCTGGCCGTTCAAGCTGAGAAAGAGGGGAAGTGGCAGGATGAGCTTGTGGCCATTGGTGTAAAGACGCGTAAAGGAACAGAAGTAGTTAAGCAAGATGAAGGGCCTCGTCATGATACTTCATATGAGAGACTTAGCACACTGCGACCAGTATTCAATCATGACGGAACAATTACTGCGGGAAACGCACCTGGTGTAAATGATGGCGCAGCAGCTCTACTTGTAATGGACGAAGAAGAAGCAAAGAAAAATGGTTATCAACAAATGGCAACAATTGTAGGTCATACATCATTAGCTGTTGAGCCACAAAACTTCCCTATTACGCCAGGGTTAGTAATAGAGAAGTTGTTAAAGCGTTGCAATAAAACCGTTCAAGATATTGATTTATTTGAGATTAATGAGGCTTTTGCAGCCGTAGCGCTTATGAGTATGCAGGTAGCGAACTTACCCGCTGATAAAGTGAACGTAAACGGAGGAGCTATCGCACTTGGCCATCCAATTGGAGCAAGCGGAGCGAGGATTCTAGTTACTCTTATTCACGAACTAAAGCGCCGTGGGGGTGGCTTAGGAATTGCGGCAATTTGTAGTGGCGGTGGCCAAGGGGACGCTGTGATGGTAGAAGTACATTAAAAAGGGGAGAAGGTCATGGATATTAAGAACGTACTTGTAATCGGAGCAGGACAAATGGGACTAGGAATTGCTCAAGTTTTTATGACGTCAAATTACCACGTTTCACTTTACGATATGTCAGAAGAACAGATCAAAAAAGGAATCGCATTTATCGATAAGCAATTAAATCGTCAAGTAGAAAAAGCAGCTATGACAAAAGTTGAAAAGGATGAAGTTATGAATAGGCTTTATCCAATTTCGTCTCTTTCTAATGCAGCGCAAGTGGATTTAGTAGTGGAAGCCGTCGTGGAGAAAATGGAGGTTAAGCAATCACTCTTCAAAGAGCTAGATCAACTTATGCCACCTCATACAATCTTGGCTACCAATACATCTTCACTGCCTATTACAGAAATTGCAGCCGCAACGAGCCGACCTCAACAAGTCATTGGAATGCATTTTATGAACCCAGTACCTGTGATGAAGTTAGTTGAAATTATTCGAGGGTTAGCTACAAGCGATGAAGTGTATAAAGTGATTCACGAAACGTCTGAGCGCTTAAATAAAGTTCCCGTAGAAGTAGAAGATTTTCCTGGATTTGTATCAAACCGAATTTTGATGCCGATGGTTAATGAAGCCATTTATACGTTATATGAAGGTGTTGCAAGGAAAGAAGATATTGATGCAGTGATGAAGCTTGGCATGCGCCATCCAATGGGACCGCTGACGCTAGCTGATTTTATTGGCTTAGATACCTGTCTATTTATTATGGAAACACTTCACAAAGGATTTGGAGACGATAAATATCGACCGTGTCCGTTGCTAAGAAAATATGTAAAAGCAGGTTGGCTAGGAAAGAAAGTAGGCCGTGGCTTTTTTACATATGACAAGTAAGGAGTGGTGAGATGCTTGCTTTTACGGATAAACAGCTCAGCTTTCAACACCTCATTCGTAAATTTGTTGCGGATGAAGTGATAAAAGTGGTTCCAAAAATGGAAAACGGAGAGTTTCCAAAAGAGACCTTAAAAGTAATGGGAGATGCAGGCCTACTTGGGATTCCCATTCCAAAGGTTTACGGTGGTCAAGAGCTCGATTTTATTTCATATACCATGGCAATTCATGAAATATCCAAAGTAAGCTCTGCTTTAGGCGTTATTTTATCCGTTCATACGTCCGTTGGTACTAATCCAATCCTTCGTTTTGGAACGGATGAACAAAAGCAGAAGTATGTCACGAAATTATCCCGAGGAATATATTTAGGCGCTTTTGCTTTAACCGAACCAAATGCAGGATCTGATGCATCTAGTCTAAAAACAAATGCTGAGAAACAAGGAAACCACTATATTGTAAACGGTTCCAAAGTTTTTATTACAAACGGCGGAGAAGCAGATACGTACATTATGTTTGCAAAAACTAACAGCAGCTTAGGTTCCAAAGGAATCACGGCTTTTATTGTAGAGAAAAATATGGTTGGGTTTCACGTTGGAAAAGATGAAAAGAAGATGGGCTTGCATGGATCTCGTACTGTGCAGTTGCACTTTGAAAATATGAAAGTGCCAGTTTCTAATCGCCTTGGGAATGAGGGAGAGGGCTTTAAGATTGCGATGGCCAACTTAGATGCAGGGAGAATTGGCATTGCAGCGCAGTCCCTGGGAATTGCAGAAGGAGCCCTTTATGAAGCGAACAAAAATATAGTATTCACGGAAGAAAAGGAGAGTATTCTTCAACAAGGAAAGCTTGCTGATATGGAAACTCAAGTGGAAGCAGCTCGGCTACTCGTTTATCGCGCAGCTTATTTATATCAGCAAGGCATGAAGTGTACAAAACAAGCTTCAATGGCAAAGCTTTTTGCTTCGCAAGCTGCAATGAATCTTACGACGGAAGCCATTCAACTTATTGGAGTTGGAGCAGTGATACAAGGAAATGTTGTAGAACGTTTATTCCGAGATGCAAAGGTATGTGAAATTTATGAGGGAACAAGTGAAATTCAGCGTATCGTAATCAGTAAATCTTTATAAACTGGGGGAGTTTAACATGTATTTTAAATTATCAGAAGAGCATGAAATGATTCGTAAAATGGTTCGAGATTTTGCTAAGAATGAGGTAGGACCTACAGCTGAAGAGAGAGATGAAGAAGAGCGTTTTGACCGAGAGATTTTTCGAAAGATGAGTGAGTTGGGATTAACTGGCATTCCGTGGCCTGAAGAGTATGGGGGAATTGGAAGTGACTATTTAGCGTATTGCATAGCTGTTGAGGAGCTATCACGCGTATGTGCATCAACAGGGGTGACACTGTCAGCCCATACATCTCTTGCTGGGTGGCCAATCTTTAAGTTCGGGAGCGAAGAGCAAAAGCATAAGTACTTAAAGCCCATGGCGCAAGGAGAAAAAATAGGTGCTTACGGACTTACTGAGTCGAGTGCAGGATCTGATGCGGGAGGCATGAAAACGACCGCTGTAAAAGAAGGCGATTTCTATGTATTAAACGGCTCGAAAATCTTTATTACAAACGGTGGAGAAGCGGATATTTATGTCGTATTTGCCCGCACAAATCCGGAAGAAAAACAAAAAGGAACGAGCGCATTCATTGTGGAGAAGGATATGGAAGGATTCTCTGTTGGAAAGAAAGAAAAGAAGCTAGGCATTCGTTCATCGCCCACAACGGAAATTATTTTTGAGAACTGCCGAGTGCCAAAAGAGAACCTACTGGGTAAGGAAGGAGACGGCTTTAAAATTGCCATGATGACGTTGGATGGTGGTCGAAACGGTATTGCTGCTCAAGCGGTAGGGATTGCTCAAGGAGCTCTAGACGCAGCAGTTGCGTACGCAAAAGAGCGTCACCAGTTTGGTAAACCAATTATTGCACAGCAGGGAATTGCGTTTAAGTTAGCTGATATGGCAACCAGTATTGAGGCATCACGCTTATTGACGTATCAAGCAGCTTGGCTAGAAGGAGAGGGGCTACCTTACGGAAAAGAATCAGCCATGTCGAAACTCTATGCAGGTGATACTGCTATGAAAGTCACGACAGAAGCTGTTCAAGTATTTGGTGGATACGGATATACAAAGGATTATCCAGTTGAGCGATATATGCGTGATGCGAAGATTACCCAAATTTATGAAGGGACTCAAGAGATTCAGCGTTTAGTTATTTCTCGTTACCTTTCAAAATAAAGAGCGGAGAAGGTGGATGTTAATGAGCAAAAGGGAAGTGCTTACCTCTATTAAGGATGAGCGGTTAATTGAAGAAAGACGGACGCAGATGGTGAAAGGCGCAGTTAGTCTTTTTAAAGAAAAAGGTTTTCATCGAACGACCACGAGAGAAATCGCAAAATCATCAGGTTTTAGTATCGGTACGCTTTATGAATACATCCAGTCAAAAGAAGATGTTCTTTATTTAGTTTGCGACAGCATTTATGAAGAGGTAAGAGAGCGCTTAGAAGAAGAGATGCACCTCGAAGGCTATACGGTTCAATGCTTAGAAAAGGCAATTACGCATTATTTTAAGGTTATTAACGAACTTCAAGATGAAGTCCTTGTTATGTACCAAGAAGCAAAATCATTATCAAAGGATGCTCTTCCTTATGTATTAAAGAAAGAGCTTGAGATGGTGGGAATGTTTGAGACATTAATCCGTGGTTGCATCCAAAGCGAGCAATTCCTTCTAGATGACAAAGAGATAAAGCTGCTATCCCATCATATTTTTGTCCAGGGGCAGATGTGGGCATTTAGACGTTGGTGGCTGCAGCAACACTATACGCTGGAAGAATACACAAACATACAGCTGAAGTTTTTGCTAAAAGATTTTTCAGTCCAATCTGTTTAATGGGGAGGCATTATTATAATGGAGCAAAAGAAAAGAGTACGTTTTGTAACGGCGGCTAGCTTATTCGATGGCCATGATGCGTCCATTAATATCATGAGGCGTATTTTGCAATCGTTAGGAGTGGAAGTCATTCACTTAGGCCATAACCGATCTGTTGAAGAGATTGTGAACGCGGCCATACAGGAGGATGTTCAGGGAATTGCTGTTTCGTCATACCAAGGAGGTCACGTCGAGTACTTTAAATATATGTATGATTTGCTAAAAGAGAAAGGCGCTTCCCACATTCGTATTTATGGAGGAGGTGGTGGGGTTATCATTCCAAGCGAAAGAGAAGAGCTTCACCATTACGGAATTGCTAAAATTTTCTCTCCAGAGGATGGGCGCTTAATGGGGCTGCAAGGCATGATTCAATATATGGTAGATGAGTGCCAGAAGATAGTTTTGCCTGAAATACCTTCGGTCGATCAGTTGGGAAAAATCAACCATCAAGCCATTGCTCAGTATATTACAGTGGTTGAGAACGCGCTTTTAAATGGGGCTATGCAAGAACAAGCGGCAACCCTAGAAGCTATTAAAAGAGATTTAAAACAGGCGTCCAATATTCCTGTTCTAGGTATAACAGGAACAGGAGGAGCTGGTAAAAGTTCTTTAACGGACGAATTAATTCGTCGCTTTTTAGAAGAAGATGAATCCCTTCATATTGCCGTATTATCAATTGATCCAACCAAGCAAAAAACAGGAGGAGCGCTGTTAGGAGATCGAATTCGAATGAACAGCGTTTCATCCAATCGAGTTTATATGAGAAGCTTGGCAACACGTTCTTCTAAACATGAGCTATCAGCAGCTGTTAAAGATGCAGTTGATATTGTAACGGCAGCTGGTTTCGACATGGTTATTGTCGAAACGAGTGGTATTGGGCAAGCGGATGCGGAAATTAAAAATCTGGCCAACGTATCCATGTACGTCATGACGAGTGAGTTTGGTGCCCCATCGCAGCTTGAAAAGATTGAGATGCTTGATTATGCCGATTTTGTTGTTATTAATAAATTTGAGAAAAAAGGGTCTGAAGATGCGAAGCGCCAAGTTCAAAAGCAATACCAGCGCAACCATGAACGTTTTGAAGACTCACTAGATGATATGCCTGTTTATGGCACAATTGCAAGTCAATTTAACGACCCGGGAACAAATCATTTATATAATGAGTTGATTCGTACGATTAATCAACAGTTCAATATTCAGCTTAAGCCAACCCTATCTACAGATGAAAAACAGTCACATACCATTATTCCTCCAGATAAACAGCAGTATTTACAGGAGATTGTAAATACAGTGCGAGATTACCATAACTATGCAAAACAGCAAGGGAATTTTGCGCATAAAACTCAGCAAGTAAAAGACGTTATCAATAAGGTCAAACATAAAGACAGTCAGCATGAACTGAAGGGACTCTTGCAAAACTATGAAAATCAGCTATCCAAAGAATCAAAAGAGAAGTTAGAAAGGTGGGCAGACTTAAAGAATGATTATCGTCAGCCCGTCTTAAGGACATATGTGCGAGGAAAAGAAATCAAAACAGATTTACAAATTGAGACATTGTCAGGGTTAAAAATTCCAAAGGTAGCGTTGCCTACATTTCGAGATGATGGAGATATCTTACATTGGTTATATCGAGAGAACGTTCCAGGTGAATTTCCATTTACAGCAGGAGTTTTTCCATTTAAGCGAAAAGGTGAAGACCCGAAACGACAATTTGCCGGAGAAGGCACACCAGAAAGAACGAACCGTCGCTTTCATTATTTGTCCAAAGATGATGATGCGAAGCGTTTAAGCACGGCTTTTGATTCGGTGACGCTATACGGTGAAAATCCAGCGGAACGGCCTGATATTTTCGGTAAAATTGGTGAAAGTGGCGTTAGCGTATGTACATTAGATGATATGAAAAAGTTGTATGAAGGCTTTGATTTATGTGCACCTTCTACATCTGTTTCCATGACCATTAACGGGCCGGCTCCTATTATATTAGCGATGTTCATGAACGTAGCGATTGCTCAGCAAGTGAATAAAAGGGAGACAGAACTAAAGCGTCAGCTGAGTCTAGAAGAATATGAAACGGTGAAAAGCAAGGCGTTGAGTACAGTTAGAGGAACTGTCCAAGCAGATATTTTAAAAGAAGATCAAGGGCAGAATACATGCATTTTCTCTACAGAGTTTGCGTTGAAGATGATGGGGGATATCCAAGAGTATTTTACGAAGCATCATGTGCGTAACTACTATTCTGTATCTATTTCTGGCTATCATATTGCAGAGGCAGGAGCTAATCCAATTTCTCAACTTGCGTTTACGCTTGCTAACGGATTTACGTATGTCGAGTACTACTTAAGTCGCGGCATGAATATTAATGATTTTGCACCGAATCTTTCCTTCTTTTTCAGCAATGGACTTGATCCAGAATATACGGTAATTGGTCGCGTAGCTCGTCGTATTTGGGCTATTGTTATGCGTGATAAATATGGAGCAAACGAACGGAGTCAAAAGTTAAAGTACCATGTACAAACGTCTGGTCGCTCACTTCATGCTCAAGAGATTCAGTTTAACGACATTCGTACAACATTACAGGCATTAATGGCTCTTCACGATAATTGTAATTCCCTGCACACGAACGCGTATGATGAAGCTATTACAACACCTACGGAAGAGTCGGTGCGCCGTGCGATGGCTATTCAATTAATTATTACGAAAGAAAATGGATTGACAAAGAATGAAAACCCGCTTCAAGGCTCTTTTATTGTAGAAGAGTTAACAGATTTAGTAGAGGAAGCGGTTTTACAAGAGTTTGAACGTATCAACACACGAGGTGGAGTGTTAGGTGCTATGGAGCTACAATATCAGCGTGGCAAAATTCAAGATGAGTCAATGGAATATGAAATGAGAAAGCATAATGGTTCTTTGCCAATCGTTGGAGTAAATACGTACCGTAATCCCAATGAGCAAGGTGATACAAATGTTAATGATATGCAGCTTGCTCGTGCATCTTGGGAAGAAAAGAACTATCAAATTGAGCAGTTAAAAGCGTTTCAAGAAAAACATGCTGACAATGTAAAGCCAGCGCTTGAAAGGTTAAAAAAAGCTGCCAACAACGGAGAAAACATTTTCGCAGAGCTCATGAATACCGTCCAGTTTGCAAGTTTGGGTGAAATTACACAGGCGCTTTATAAATGTGGTGGACAGTATCGTCGAAATATGTAAATCGGTTTAGAAACAGAAACTATTAGCCATATGGCGCTAGTAGTTTCTGTTTCATTTTGCAATTTCCAAGAGATTTTTAGAATCGAGGCTAGCATAAATGTATTGAATTTGTTTATAATGAATGGTATGTATTTATTCGTGTCCATCATTTGAACTTATGATGAATTGATTTAATAGATTTTAGATATACATAGAAAGGGCGTGTCACCTTTGAGTTTAGAAAAGTACTCAAAAGAAGAATTAAAAGAGATGTCAATGATCGAAATTGCGTATGCGCTGTTAAGTGAGAAAACAGACCGTCAAGCTATTTCATTTCAAGAAATTATTGATGAAATCGTAAAAGCAACAGAGATGTCAGATACAGAATTAAAATCAAGAATTGCGCAGTTCTATACAGATATTAATATCGATGGTCGATTCCTAACGGTTGGTGAAAACTATTGGGGGTTAAGGGGTTGGTATCCTTTTGATCAGGCAGAAGAAGATATTGTGCCAGCAGCTAAGCCGAAGAAGAAGAAAGCGAAAAAAGCTGTTGTAGACGAGCTGGATGATTTTGATGATTTAGAAGAAGAAGATCTAGATTTCGATGATCTTGATGAATTAGCTGAAGAAGATGACGGTGATTTTGAAGATTTAGATGAAGAAGATGTTATTGAAGAAGAGGAAGAAGACTTTGACGATTTAGATGAAGATCTAGATGAAGAAGAAGCAGATGAAGAAGCCGAAGAAGACCTTGAGTAGAAGACCTTGAGTATGAGGATGAAAAATAATCTATCATAATGGTTCTTGACTTTTGTCATTGAAATATGTAGAATCTTTTTTGGGCTCTTTAAACGAGTATTTAAGAAGTTTAAACATATTATATAGAACATTGCTCCCAATCCTGTTATGGCATTGGGAGCAATTTTTTTTTAAAACTTGGCACCTTGGAGCTAGAAACCATACAGGCTCATCTTGCTGTCGAGTTTTTGCTTTTTCGTACTGAACAGTTGAATTCTTATTCTTCTTCAATAAGCATTCCCAATAATGCTTTTAATAATTTCATGCATGATGATGAATGAATTGTGATTGTTTATGTAAAAACTTTTAGTATTGTACACTTTAACAAATTTAGAGGGGGAAGACCAAATGACAAAATATATTTTCGTAACAGGTGGCGTTGTATCTTCTTTGGGGAAAGGGATCACTGCTGCTTCTCTAGGTAGACTATTAAAAAATCGTGGATTAAACGTAACTATTCAAAAGTTCGATCCATACATTAACGTAGACCCAGGAACAATGAGCCCATACCAACATGGTGAAGTATTCGTTACGGATGATGGTGCAGAAACAGATTTAGATTTAGGGCACTATGAGCGTTTTATCGATATTAACTTAAATCGCTATAGTAACGTAACAACAGGGAAAGTTTACTCAACTGTATTGAAAAAAGAGCGTCGCGGTGACTACTTAGGTGGAACAGTTCAGGTAATCCCTCATATTACAAATGAAATTAAAGAAAAAGTATTCCGTGCAGGTAAAGAGACAAACGCAGACGTTGTTATTACGGAAATCGGAGGAACGGTAGGAGATATCGAATCTCTGCCATTCTTAGAAGCTATTCGTCAAATTAAAAGCGATATCGGTCGCGATAATGTAATGTACATTCATTGTACATTAGTGCCATACTTAAAGGCTGCAGGCGAGATGAAAACAAAGCCAACACAGCATAGCGTTAAAGAACTTCGTAGTTTAGGAATTCAACCAAACGTTATTGTTGTACGTACAGAAATGCCAATTTCTGAAGATATGAAAGAAAAGCTAGCTCTATTCTGTGATATCGATAAAAAAGCAGTTATTGAATGTGCAGATGCGGAGACATTATACGAAATTCCACTATCGCTACAAGACCAGCACTTAGATCAAATCACGTGCGATCACTTAAAATTAGATTGTAAAGAAGCCGATATGACGGAGTGGAAAGAGCTTGTAGCTAAAGTAAAAGGCTTATCTAAAACAACGAAAATTGCTCTTGTTGGTAAATATGTAGAGCTTCAAGATGCTTACATCTCAGTTGTTGAAGCAATGCGCCATGCTGGTTATGCATTTGATGCAGATGTAAACATTCAATGGGTTAACTCAGAGCACGTTACGCAAGAAAACGTAAGTGAACTATTAGGTAATGTTGACGGTATCTTAGTACCAGGTGGATTTGGTGACCGCGGTATCGAAGGTAAGATTGTAGCTACTCAATATGCTCGTGAGCAAAAAGTTCCATTCTTAGGTATTTGCTTAGGTATGCAACTTGCATCTGTAGAGTTTGCTCGCAACGTATTAGGTTTAGACGGAGCGCACTCTGCTGAAATTGCTCCAAGCACAAACTATCCAATCATTGACCTATTACCAGAACAAAAGGATGTTGAAGATTTAGGTGGAACACTTCGCTTAGGATTGTATCCTTGTAAGTTAACAGAAGGTACATTAGCTCATCAAGCATACCAAGATGAAGTTGTTTACGAGCGCCATCGTCACCGTTACGAGTTCAACAACGAATATCGTCAAGAGATGGAGAAGAAAGGCTTTATCTTCTCAGGTACAAGCCCAGACGGTCGTTTAGTGGAAATCGTTGAGTTAAAAGACCATCCATGGTTCTTAGCAGCTCAATTCCACCCAGAGTTCACGTCTCGTCCAAATCGTCCACAACCTCTATTTAGAGAATTTATTCGTGCATCAATTGAATTAGGACAACAACAATAAAAAACAACAAAAAAGACGCGGTGACAGACAGCGTCTTTTTTGTTGTTACTCATTTTCATCCATGATTTCTTTTAATGTAAAGGATAAGCCATAATACGCATAAAGAGTAGTCATAAGAGCTGGAAAGCCAAAGCGTTCCCCGCTATCATCAGGGATAAGTGGCTGTAAAAGATACGTATTAATATGCACATCTGCTAGTTCATGAATACTGTCACCTTGAACCTCTTTGGGAATAGCTCCAATGCTAACAAACGGAATTCCTTGTTCCAGTAGAGTATGTGCTACTTGAACTGCTTTTTCGTCTGTAGAAAACCTTGTAACAATGAGTACTCGATCTACGGATGTTAAGCTGCTAATGTCATTGAGCTCTAGAGATTTTGCATGAGCTAACGGCTCTGCACTCTGCGTCGCTTCGTACATCACGGCTTGCATTTCATTTACTCCATAAATATAAATGTTTCCTTCTCCAATGGCTGCTTGAGCTAAAATACGAGCACCATCTTCCAAGTTGAATTCTTCTTTTTCGCCTATGCGTTTAAAATAGCTAGACAATTGTGTTGTGAAAATTTTAAGCATGATAAAGTCACCTTTCTCTTTCTCAAGAGTGTTTGCTAATCATTATATCGAAAAAATATATCCATATTCTAGTGTAAAACAAGTTATAATAAAAAAGTATGGAAAAACAAAGTAAGAATAATGACTAAAATTCCTGTATTTTGTAAGATTTCCTTAAATGAGCAGGGATTTGTCGCTTTATAACGAAATACATATGTTAGTTTTGTCTCAACAAGAGGCTGTATAGAAGGTGGGATTATGTTGACTGAAAAAATCTTAATTGTAGATGACCAGTACGGAATTCGTATTTTACTAACAGAAGTATTGCAAAAGGAAGGGTATCACACTTTTCAAGCAGCGAATGGGTTTCAAGCGATTGACATTGCAAAAGAACAACAACTTGATCTTGTCTTGCTTGATATGAAGATTCCAGGGATGGACGGAATTGAAATTTTAAAACGATTAAAAGGGTATGATAAGACAATAAAAGTAATTATAATGACTGCTTATGGTGAATTAGATATGATCCAAGAAGCAAAAGATTTAGGTGCGTTAACGCATTTTGCAAAACCGTTTGATATTGATGAAATTAGACAGGCTGTTAGGGAATATATACCATTAAAGTCTAAGTAAGTGCTTACAATTAGGCGTGTTTCTAAGAAATTTTCAATATTAACCTAAAAATCTTGCTGTTTTGTTTTTAAGTTGGTATCCTAATTACTGTATTAATCATTCGACAACATATTGTGTGCAGATACACCGCATTTCTACATGGAATGTCAGATTCAAGAGCATACTACTTTTAGGTAGGCTTTTGGTTAGTATCTAACTCACATAGATTATTAAGGAGGATTTCAACATGCCTTTAGTATCAATGAAAGACATGCTTATCAAAGCAAAAGAGGAAGGCTACGCAGTAGGCCAATTTAACCTAAACAACTTAGAGTTCACTCAAGCTATCTTAAAAGCAGCTCAAGAAGAAAACTCTCCAGTTATCCTAGGTGTATCTGAAGGTGCAGCACGTTACATGGGCGGTTTCAAAACTGTAGTATCAATGGTTAAAGGTTTAATCGAAGACTACAACGTAACAGTGCCAGTTGCAATTCACTTAGACCATGGTTCAAGCTTTGAATCATGTGCAAAAGCAATTCATGCAGGATTCACTTCTGTAATGATTGATGCTTCTCACCACCCATTTGAAGAAAACATTGCAACTACTGCTAAAGTAGTTGAACTAGCACACTTCCACGGTGTATCTGTAGAAGCTGAGTTAGGAACTGTTGGTGGACAAGAAGATGACGTAATCGCTGATGGTGTTATCTACGCTGATGCAAAAGAGTGTGAAGAGCTTGTTAAACGTACAGGTATCGACTGCCTTGCTCCAGCATTAGGTTCAGTTCATGGTCCTTACAAAGGTGAGCCAAACTTAGGCTTTGCTGAAATGGAAGAAATCGGTCAAATTACTGGTTTACCATTAGTATTACACGGTGGTACTGGTATCCCAACAAAAGACATTCAAAAAGCTGTTTCTTTAGGAACTGCTAAAATTAACGTAAATACAGAAAACCAAATTGCTTCAGCTAAAGCTGTACGCGAAGTACTAGCTGCGCAACCTGAGCAATATGACCCACGTAAATACTTAGGACCAGCTCGCGATGCAATTCAAGCGACAGTTCAAGGGAAAATGCGTGAGTTTGGTTCTTCAAACAAAGCATAATTACCATTCCACATTAAGTGATTAATGATGAGATGGTGCAAAGCCGCCTTGCTCAATAGTTGTAAGGCGGCTTTATTTTAATTATAATTTTCATATAATTAAGAAAAAAGGGGATAGGACAGATGAAATTTTTCATTGATACAGCTAACTTGTCAGAAATAAAGGAAGCGCATTCATTAGGGGTTATTGCTGGTGTTACAACAAATCCAAGTTTGGTAGCAAAAGAGAATATCACATTTGAAGATCGTCTTCGTGAGATTACAGAGCTAGTTGAAGGGTCAGTGAGCGCCGAAGTCATTTCTTTAGATGCAGAAGGAATGATTCGAGAAGGTAAAGAGTTAGCGGCCCTTGCACCAAATATTACGATTAAAGTACCGATGACTCCTGATGGTCTAAAAGCAGTAAACGAATTTACGAGTCTTGGAATCAAAACCAACGTCACGCTTATCTTTTCTGCTAATCAAGCATTATTAGCTGCAAGAGCTGGTGCAACATATGTTTCACCATTTTTAGGTCGCCTTGATGACATTGGATTTAATGGTATGAACTTAATTTCAGATATTGCAGAGATTTTTGCTATTCACGATATTCCAACTGAAATCATTGCTGCTTCTATTCGTCACCCAATGCATGTAACGGAGGCTGCTAAGCAAGGAGCTCATATTGCAACAATTCCTTATAAAGTAATTATGCAGCTTTTCAAGCATCCTTTAACGGAAGCAGGAATCGAACAGTTTCTAGCAGATTGGGAAAAACGACAAAAATAATGTAAATAAGATGGTATGGCATTTGCGAATAAATTGAGTAAATGCCATATTTTCTTTAAAATTGTCGAAATTATACATGATTTTTGGATTTTCGTGTACACTAGTAGATAAGAGGAAAAATACAAGTAGTCTACATAGTTGTAGTTCCAATTTTTTCCTTAACTACAGAGTCGAAAACTTTCTTTCGCTGGAAGGGAGCTATAAATGGAAAAGCTGAAAATACAAGGTGGCTTTACTCTAAGTGGAACAGTTCGTGTAAGCGGTGCTAAAAATAGCGCTGTGGCGCTGATTCCAGCTACGATTTTAGCGGAGTCACCTGTTACAATAGAGGGGCTACCTCGTATATCAGATGTTGAATTGCTGAGTGATTTAATTGAAGAAATTGGTGGCACTGTCACAAGTGATAATGAAGAATTAACGGTAAACCCAACTCATATGACGGCCATGCCTTTACCAAGTGGAAAGGTAAAAAAGCTGCGTGCTTCTTATTATTTGATGGGAGCAATGTTAGGGCGTTTTAAAAAAGCTGTTGTTGGTCTTCCAGGCGGCTGTTATTTGGGACCGCGCCCAATTGATCAGCATATTAAAGGTTTTGAGGCACTAGGTGCTACTGTTACAAATGAACAAGGTGCTATTTATTTACGTGCTGAAGAATTAAGAGGAGCTCGTATTTATTTAGACGTGGTAAGCGTTGGTGCAACCATTAATATCATGCTAGCTGCTGTCAGAGCAAAGGGACGTACTGTTATTGAGAATGCAGCTAAAGAACCTGAGATTATTGATGTTGCGACGTTGCTAACGAGTATGGGAGCAAAAATTAAGGGTGCTGGAACAGACGTTATCCGCATTGATGGCGTAGATACTTTACATGGATGCCGTCATTCAATCATTCCAGATCGTATTGAGGCGGGCACTTACATGGTAATGGGTGCTAGTATGGGGAAAGAAGTGATTGTGGATAATGTGATTCCACAGCACTTGGAATCTTTGACGGCTAAAATGAGAGAAATGGGTATTCATATTGAAACAAGCTCAGACCAAATTTTGGTTGCTACAAGAGAATTATTAAAGCCTGTAGACATCAAAACATTGGTTTATCCAGGATTCCCAACAGATTTGCAGCAACCTTTCACTACTTTATTAACAAAAGCATCTGGTACAAGTGTAGTAACAGATACAATTTATGGAGCTCGGTTTAAGCATATTGATGAGCTAAGACGTATGAATGCTTCGGTTAAAGTAGAGGGTCGCTCTGCAATTATTAATGGGCCAATACAGTTGCAAGGTGCGCGTGTTAAGGCTTCTGATTTACGAGCAGGAGCAGCTCTAGTAACAGCTGGTTTAATGGCTAAAGGAATTACTGAAGTTACTGGATTAGAACATATTGATCGAGGATATAGTCACCTCGTGGACAAACTATCAAGTTTAGGCGCAATGATTTGGCGAGAAGAAATGACTGAAGAAGAAATTGAACAATTCCAAAATTCTTAATCACAAATTTTCTCATCATGTCATCTACTAGACATTACGTGAATTTCGTCTATAATAGAGTAAGTTGAAAATCAGTGAGGGAAATCCCTCACTGATTATTTATTCGTTATAAATAATAAATCGGTGTGTGCAATGCATTTGTAGCTATCATTTCTTATTTAATATGAATTGAAAAGGTTTTCAGTAGAAGCTAGTAAACTATAACATGTTTTTTGTTGAACGCTATGCGTCAAAAAAAGATTGATTAAAAAGATAGAAAAAGGTTAGAATATAAGTTGCTACATTAAACAATTCGTGGTTTTTGCCACTTCGTTATGAAAGTAACCTGTTTTTTCTTCTAATAAGTGTATAATTATAATTGATTCTACTTATGTATACTTCTAGATTACCTTCTCCATCTTTAACACATTGTTCCGACCGTATCATTTTCTAATAGATAGTAACTTAATATGGAAGGAAACTCAAAAATTATTCATTAAAAGCGTGGTGTCCTAATGAACTTAACATTATCCAGTTTAGAAAATATGAAATTAAAAGAGCTATATGAACATGCGAAAGCATATAAAGTTTCTTATTATAGCAAGCTAACGAAAAAAGAGCTTGTTTTTGCAATTTTAAAAGCACAGGCAGAGCAAGACGGTCTGCTTTTCATGGAAGGTGTCCTTGAAATTATTCAATCGGAAGGGTTTGGGTTTTTAAGACCAATCAACTATTCTCCAAGCTCTGAGGATATTTATATTTCCGCGTCTCAAATTCGCCGTTTTGATTTACGAAACGGAGATAAAGTATCTGGTAAAGTTCGTCCCCCTAAAGAAAACGAGCGTTACTATGGCTTACTACATGTAGAAGCAGTTAATGGTGAAGATCCAGAGACATCAAAAGAACGCGTGCATTTCCCAGCGTTAACGCCTATTTATCCAAATGAGCAAATGCGTTTGGAAACACAGCCTAGAAGTTTCTCAACTCGAATTATTGACCTTATCTCACCGATTGGTTTTGGTCAAAGGGGATTAATCGTTGCACCACCTAAAGCTGGTAAAACAATGCTTCTAAAAGAAATTGCAAACAGTATTACAACAAATCATCCAGAAGCAGAGCTCATTGTTCTCTTAATCGATGAGCGTCCTGAAGAAGTAACAGATATTGAAAGATCTGTTGATGGGGATGTTGTAAGTTCAACGTTTGATGAGGTACCAGAAAACCATATTAAAGTCGCTGAGCTTGTGCTCGAGCGTGCAATGAGATTAGTGGAGCATAAAAAAGACGTTGTCATTTTAATGGATAGTATCACTCGTCTAGCTCGTGCTTATAACCTTGTTATTCCGCCAAGTGGAAGAACATTGTCAGGTGGTATTGACCCAGCTGCTTTCCATCGTCCAAAGCGATTCTTTGGTGCTGCCAGAAACATTGAAGATGGCGGAAGCTTAACAATTCTTGCAACAGCTTTAATTGATACAGGCTCTCGTATGGACGATGTAATCTATGAAGAGTTTAAAGGAACTGGAAATATGGAGCTTCACCTTGATCGTTCACTTGCGGAAAAACGTATTTTCCCGGCAATTGATATTCGTCGTTCAGGTACACGTAAAGAGGAGCTTCTTATTCCAAAGGAGCAGCTTGATCATTTATGGGCTATTCGTAAGTCAATGGCTGATGCGCCTGATTTTGCTGAAAAGTTCTTAAAGCGTCTTCGTCAAACAAAATCAAATGAAGAGTTTTTTGCTTTGTTAACTGAAGAGAAGAAAGCTCTATTAGCTAATAAACGATAACAGAAAACATATGTAATTGGTTTTATAAAGATTTTAAATGAAGTGTCAGTTGATGGAAAAAGATGTTTTGAATAGGTGGTTGCAAAACGAAACAACCCTTGTTATAATTTCATCATGTGTGTTGATAAGATACACGATGGTGCGATTATGCTCATCATTTTTTCTTATCAATAAACTCTGTTTCAGAATGATTCAGGGCGGAAGGAGATGAAAAGAATGAAAACAGGAATTCATCCAAAGTACAACAAAATCATGGTGAAATGCAGCTGTGGTAATGAGTTTGAAACTGGTTCTGTAAAAGAAGAGATGCGCGTTGAGACTTGTTCACAATGTCACCCATTCTATACGGGCCGTCAAAAATTCGCTGAAGCTGGTGGCCGTGTTGATCGTTTCAACAAAAAATACGGTCTTAAATAATCAAGATTGTCGAAGCAAACAGGCAAGTAGCTTATCTCTTGCCTGTTTTTTTACTTTTAAAAATACGGAATAAGTAAAATATTTCCACTGTGGGTGGAGAAATCTTTTTATATACATGTTCTACATAATTAAAGGTAGACTAGATAAAGTTAGTAGCGGTTCGCTCATAATGGAGTGATAGGAAGGGAGAGTCCCGCATGGTGTACGTAATGAAACAAAGCGGTTGGATTGAAGTAATTTGTGGAAGTATGTTCTCAGGGAAATCAGAAGAATTAATTCGTCGTGTTCGTCGCACGCAGTTTGCCAAGCAAAATGTGCAGGTGTTTAAGCCAGCAATCGATGATCGATATAGTGAAGAAGCGGTTGTATCACATAATGGAACATCAGTTATTGCCCATCCTATATCTATTTCTACTGACATTTTAGATATAGTTAGCGAAGCTACAGATGTAGTGGCGGTCGATGAGATTCAATTCTTTGATAATCAAATTGTTGAAGTTGTACAAGCTCTTGCAGATAAAGGGTTTCGTGTCATTGTAGCAGGACTTGATCAAGACTTTCGTGGTGAGCCTTTTGGACATGTACCTCAGCTGATGGCAATAGCTGAATCGGTTACAAAACTGCAAGCTGTTTGTGCATCATGTGGATCTCCAGCAAGTCGTACTCAACGTTTAATTAACGGAGAGCCAGCTTCTTATGATGATCCCATTATACTAGTGGGCGCATCAGAATCTTACGAACCTCGCTGTCGCCATTGTCATGTGGTGAAAAGTTCAAAAGCAGCAAGTAACTTTCAAGAACTAACCAAATAAAAAAGAGACTGGGACATAAGTAGTTCAGCCTCTACTATACCTGAACGATTGAGAGTTCATAACTTTTAATCGTTCAGGTTTTTTTGGTTGATTGTGAAAACAATGTTGGAAACAGGGTGGAATGGAGCGTAGGACACTCGACTCCTGCGGGAAAGAGAGGGAAAACGGAGATCCCGCAGCGCAGCGAGGAAGTTCAGGTTCCTCCCCGCGGAAAGCGAGTGACCGTAGCGCAATGGAACGAATGTGTTGAGACAAATCAAAGAGATGGGAACAGCTATTGTTTGTCTTTTAGAAGCCATCATTTTGTTATGTCCCAAACTCTTTTTTTTTATGGAACTGGATGAAAAGGGAGGAATGTGGAAAACTAACAAGATAGGAGGGGGATAGTATGAAACACTTAATTGCAATACTGTTTACCGCTTTTCTTTTAGCCGCATGTAACCAAGGAGACCAGCACCAAGACACTCAATCAAAAAAAGAGCGAGCTGAGCTTGAAAATTATGAAGAATTTACGGATCAAAACCCTAATTTTTTAAATACAACCAATGAACAAACTGCAGTAAAAGATGATGCTACCAAAATTGAAGAAATTATTAACGTCAAAACTCCTTATAAGGCTGGAAATATTGTTATTAGTGGAAAAGATGCGTGGGTGACAGTATACGTTGGAAAAGAATATAGCGCTCGCGAGAAAAACAAGATTATAAAAGATCTCAATGAGGTTTTCTATGAAGGTTTGCCTAGACTTCAATTTCATGTAAACGTCAAGCCATAATCCTTGGTAAAACTCACTTTGTTTTGACTGAATCCATGAGCTATACTATAATTAGAACGTTATGGATAAAAAATGAGGTGAATGACGTGTTTGATCGTTTAGAAGCCGTGGAGGCACGCTATGAGAAGTTGAATGAGCTTCTTAGCGACCCTGAAATCGTAAATGACCCATCTAAATTAAGAGAGTATTCAAAAGAACAATCAGATATACAAGAAACCGTTACGTGTTATCGAGAGTATAAAGAAGTAAAAGAGCAGCTGCAAGATGCAAAAGCAATGCTCGAAGAAAAGCTTGATGCTGATATGCGTGAGATGGTTAAAGAAGAAATTCAAGAGCTAGAGCCGCAAGCAGAAGAATTAGAAGATAAACTTCGCATTCTGTTAATCCCGAAAGATCCGAACGATGACAAAAACGTTATTATGGAGATTCGTGGTGCTGCAGGAGGCGATGAGGCAGCCTTATTTGCGGGTAACCTATACCGCATGTACGCACGCTTTGCCGAGGCTCAAGGCTGGAAAATTGACGTAATGGAAGCTAATACAACAGGTGTTGGTGGATATAAAGAAATTATTTTCATGATTAACGGTAAAGGTGCTTATTCAAAAATGAAGTTTGAAAACGGCGCACACCGTGTTCAACGTGTACCTGAAACGGAATCAGGTGGACGTATTCATACTTCAACAGCAACAGTTGCATGTCTACCGGAAGCTGAAGAGGTAGAGGTAGAAATTCATGAAAAAGATATTCGTGTTGATACGTTCGCATCTAGTGGACCAGGTGGACAAAGCGTAAATACAACCATGTCAGCTGTTCGTTTAACGCATTTACCTACGGGAACAGTTGTATCGTGTCAAGATGAAAAGTCACAGATTAAGAATAAAGAAAAAGCAATGAAGGTATTACGTGCACGTGTTTATGATAAGTTCCAGCAGGAAGCTCAAGCTGAATACGATGCAAATCGTAAGCAAGCAGTAGGTTCTGGGGATCGTTCAGAGCGTATTCGTACGTATAACTTCCCTCAAAACCGTGTAACGGATCATCGTATTGGTTTAACAATTCAAAAGCTTGATCAAATTCTAGAAGGTAAGCTAGATGAAATCATTGATGCATTAATCATGGAAGATCAAGCGAGAAGAATGGAAGATTCGAATTAACAATGAAAGTTTTTGAAGCCCTAAAATGGGCTTCTTCTTGTTTAAAAGAAGCGCAAAGAGATGAAAATGCTGGTGAGATGTTGTTGCTTCATCACCTTGGCATGACTCGAACTTACCTACTTGCTTCATTGCAAGAAGAAGTCCCAACGGAAATCATGCAAAAATTTCAGCATGATGTTAAAAAACATGTAGCTGGGATACCAGTACAATATCTCATTGGTTCGGAAGAGTTCTATGGAAGAACGTTTCAAGTAAATCAGGAAGTGCTTATACCGCGTCCGGAAACTGAAGAGCTTGTATTAGGCTTAATTGATCGTATGAAACAAAAGTTTGGACACGCTCCAATTCAGGCTGTTGATATTGGAACAGGTAGTGGTGCAATAGGTGTTACACTTGCTTTAGAAGTTCCAACGATAAAAATGACGTGCACAGATATTGCAGAAGAATCGCTAGCAGTAGCCAAAGAAAATGCTAAACGCTTGGGTGCGAAGGTTCAATTTTTACATGGAGATTTATTAAAGCCTTTTATTGAGGCATCTCAGCGATTTGATGTTGTCGTGTCTAACCCTCCATACATTCCTGATAGTGACGAACTATCAACCGTTGTGAAGGACTATGAGCCTAATCGAGCTCTTTTTGGTGGTCAAGACGGTTTGAATTTCTATCGACGTTTTATGGAAGAGCTCCCGCTTGTTATTAACAAACAGGGAATTATTGCATTTGAAGTAGGGTTTGGACAAGCTGATGCAGTATCAGATATGTTAAAAAAGCAGTTCCCTAATGCAAAAGTTGAAGTTGTTTTTGATATCAATGGAAAAGATCGAATGGTATTTGCTTCTTTATAAAAATAATAGATTTTAATAAGTTGCTAGTTTAGGATAGAAAATCATTGTCCATACTATCTTGTGAAGGGATGGTGGACATAATGAAAAAACAAGCAATTATTTATTTTCTTTTACTTATTATTGGAGCGAATATCCAAATTCTATATACAAATCAAAAGGTCGAGGCTACTGAGCCGATGGTTATTCCAGATGAAGCAATTCGTTTACGTATTCTTGCAAATAGCGATAGTAAGAAAGACCAGCATGTAAAACGATTAATTAGAGATGAAGTAAATGCACAAATTACTACATGGGTTCAAGAGTTAACGTCAGTGGAAGATGCAAGAGATGTAATTAAAAGCAACTTACCCACATTAGAAGCGATTGCTAAGAAAGTTATGAAAGAACAAGGTATGGATCAGATTATACACGTTGATTTTGGAAAGGTGAGCTTTCCAACCAAGCTATATGGTCAATTGCTTTATCCAGCTGGTGAATATGAAGCAGTTTTAATTACGTTAGGTGAAGGTGAAGGAGCAAACTGGTGGTGCGTACTGTTTCCACCTATGTGCTTTTTAGATTTCTCAAACGGGGAAGCTATTGAATCACCAATGCCTGAAGAAGAGCAGCCTGTGGAAAAGAAAGAAATGATAAAAGCGGTAGCTGAAGAAGTAGAGAAAGTAGATGCTAATCACACTGACCATTCAAACCTTGTTGCATCAACTTCAAATCTGGCACAAGAAGTAGCTGTAAAAGAAGCGAAAAAAGAAAAGCAGCAGGAGCAGTCTAGTAAAAAAGTACAGGAGAAAGAAGAAGAAGTAGAAGTGAAATTCTTTATTGTAGAACTAGCTTCATCTTTATTCAAATGATAGAAAATAAAAGTATACAGTTCTATTTGTTTCTCATATTTCATAGTTTTGTTACTAGAAACTAAAATGAGGTGATGAGAAATGAAGGAACAATTAAAGTTAGCAGAAGTGAAAGATTGTGGGCGAATTCAATCATTCTTAACAAAAGCAGGTATTAGTTCAGAAGGTGTAGCAGAAAGCATTCATCATTTTGTTATTATGGAAGATGAGAATGACGAGCTGTTAGCAACTGTTGGATTTGAAAAAGATGGAGAGCATGGGTTATTACGTTCTCTTGTTGTTTCACCTTCCCTCATGCGATCGGACATTCTATTGTTATTCAAAAGCATTGTACAGCTAGCTAAAAAAAATGATGTTCATCAATTATATTTAGTGACGAACAAGGCTTCGTCCGTACAGTTTTTTTCAATGATGAATTTTCAGCAAATCAGTTACGAAAATTTGCCAGATGGCTTGAAGTATCATTCTTATCTACGAAATCTTTCAAGCTTAGAGCAAGTATATGTAATGGCTTATCAAGATTGAATTTCACAAATGTGGATAAAGATAATCCACAAAGTTATTAACAAACAAACAAGCTTTATCCACATTTTGTGGATAAAGCTTGTTTGTTGCAACCGTCTATTGATAAAATAAATTAAAATCTTGTATAAATAGTAGGTAATAGAGATGTTTTTACCTATATATAGTTGTACCAATAGGAGTGAATGAAATGAACACAAAAATCTGGTCTGTGGATAAAGAAATGAAAAATCAAGATAGTTATCCACAGATAGAAGAAGCATCTTTGTTGTTAAGAAACCAAGAAGTCGTTGCGTTTCCTACAGAAACAGTCTATGGGTTAGGGGCAGATGCAACCTCTGAACAGGCTGTGGATAAAATTTTCAAAGCGAAAGGTCGTCCGAGTGATAACCCGCTTATTGTACACATTGGTGACGTGGAACAGTTAGATAGTATTGTAGCCGAGGTGTCAGAAACGGCTCGGGAAATAATGAAAGCTTTTTGGCCAGGACCTATTACGCTTATTTTTCCTAAAAAAGGATTTGTAGCAGAGAACGTTACGGCAGGTTTGGATAGCGTTGCCGTCCGAATGCCTTCGCATCCCGTAGCTCTAGCTTTATTAAAAAAAGCAAGTGTACCAGTAGCTGCACCAAGTGCAAACCTATCCGGAAAGCCAAGTCCAACAAGTGCTCAGCATGTTATGAACGATTTGGAAGGTAGAATTAGTGGAATTGTTGATGGTGGAACGACCGGAGTTGGTCTAGAATCTACGGTACTGGATTGTACGGAAGACATCCCAGTCATTTTACGTCCTGGTGGCGTTACAAAAGAACAATTAGAAGCTTTAATTGGAGAAGTAAGGGTAGACCAAGCTCTTAAAGATGAAAAGGAAGCGCCAAAATCTCCAGGAATGAAGTATACACATTATGCTCCTAATGCGCCGCTCATCATTGTGAAAGGTTCAGAGAAATTTTTACAGGAGCAAGTTGAGTATTTTCAAAAACAAGGAAAGAAAGTTGGAGTTTTAACAACCCATGAAAATAAAAACTCTTATCATGCAGATCAGATTTTAACTTGCGGCTATCGAGATAAGTTAGAAACGGTTGCGAGTGAACTTTATCATGTTTTACGTTCTTTTAACGACTATGACGTAGACGTTATTTTAAGTGAAAGCTTTCCTGAGCATGGAGTAGGTCAGGCTTTAATGAATCGGTTAGTGAAAGCGGCTGGTCATCAGTTTATTGTTCAATAATTTTAGATTCATCTTCTAAACCATTTCGTGCGTGCATAAGGTGAAATAGGCACGTCCGAGGAGGTTGAAGATGGATATTTCAGGATTAATTAGTGAACTGATTACATTAGTTATTATGGCATTTGCGTTAGGAATGGACGCCTTTTCGGTCGGACTCGGAATGGGTCTAGTCCGTTTACGCTTTCGCCAAATTTTTTACATCGGAGTAATAATAGGTCTTTTCCATATATGGATGCCCCTTTTGGGTATGTTTATTGGAAAACTGTTGTCTGATAAGCTGGGAATGTTAGCTACATATGGTGGAGGCGTATTACTTCTCATATTAGGAATACAAATGATTTACTCATCCTTCAAGCGTGACGAAGAGCCGTTTATTAAACCTGTAGGATGGGGATTAATTATCTTTGCATTGAGCGTTAGCTTAGATAGTTTTTCTGTGGGCTTAAGCCTTGGGATTTTTGGAGCAAGAACATTTTTAACAATTATGATTTTCGGCGTAGTAAGTATGCTGTTAACATGGTTAGGTCTTTTGCTTGGAAGACGTGTTCAAGGTTGGTTAGGTTCGTACAGTGAAGCGTTAGGGGGAAGCATTCTCCTTGCATTTGGAATCAAGCTTCTTTTTCAATTATAAATAGCTTATTAATTTAATACTCTAAAAAAGCAAGCTCTATTAGCATAGAGCTTGCTTTTTTATGCTTACATTTAATGAAAAGTATCATAGGTCATGGGTGTTGAACTCTTCTATCTATTAAGGATAAAATAAAGGAAATGTAAAAAGGGATTATTAGTAGTAAGATAAGGAGGGATTTTAGATTGAAAAAAGTCTTATTTGTTTGTACAGGAAATACATGTCGAAGTCCTATGGCGGCAGCTTGGTTAAGCAGTCAAAAAAAGCGTGGAATAGAAGTAAAATCAGCGGGTTTATTTGCAATGGACGGTCAACCGATTTCTGCGCATGCAGCAGCAGTTTTAGCGCAGCAAGGTATTGATTCATCGCATACATCATCTAGTATTACAAGAGAAATGTTAGATTGGGCAACTCATATTTTTACTATGACAAGTAGTCATAAACAGATGCTGGCAAACCAAGCTCCAGATACTATAGACAAGCTGTTTACGCTAAAAGAATTTGTAGGTGAAAATGGAGACGTTGTCGACCCTTACGGAGGCGATTTATCTGTTTACCAAATGACATTTGAAGAAATGCAGCAGCTTATTAATCGAGCTGTTAAAAAATTAGAAAATTAAAAATGCTAGCTATAAAAGTTACTTTTAATAGCTTATAAGGAGGATCCAATATGAAAGTAGCGATTGCATCAGATCACGGTGGTATAAATATTCGAAAAGAAATTATGCAGTTAATGGAAGAACTAAATGTTGAGTATGTTGACTTAGGCTGTGAGTGCAGTGATTCAGTAGATTATCCAGACTATGCAATTCCAGTTGCTGAAAAAGTAGCAGGTGGAGAGGTTGATAAAGGAATTCTAATTTGTGGAACAGGAATTGGAATGAGTATTGCTGCGAATAAAGTAAAAGGTGTTCGCTGTGCACTTGTCCACGATACGTTTAGCGCAAGGGCGACCAGAGAACATAATGACACAAATGTACTAGCGATGGGTGAGCGTGTAATTGGCCCAGGTTTAGCTAGAGATATTGCTAAGATATGGTTAACAACGGATTTTGAAGGCGGACGTCATGAGAATCGTGTCAACAAAATTAAAGCATATGAAAAGTAAATGATGTAAAGGAGGCGCTTTAGAATGTCTAATGCTCAAGATTGGGCTCGGGAATTAGAAGTTGTGCTAGCAGATTTTTCACAACAGGTAACACTTCAGCAAGATAGTTTGTTTGTAGTTGGGTGCAGTACAAGTGAAGTTGTTGGAGAGCGAATCGGAACATCAGGAACTGAAGAAGCAGCTGAGGTAATCTATGGTAAGCTTCAAGAGTTTGCAAAGGAAAAAGGCATCGATTTAGCGTTTCAATGCTGTGAACATTTAAATCGAGCGCTGGTGGTAGAACGAAAAACCGCGTTAAAGCAAAACTTAGATCTTGTAACGGTTATCCCAGTTCGAAAAGCAGGTGGAGCAATGGCTACGTACGCATATCATCATTTCAATGACCCTGTTATTGTTGAATTTATTAAAGCCGATGCAGGTATTGATATTGGGGATACGTTTATTGGTATGCACTTAAAGCATGTGGCTGTTCCTGTTAGGTGTTCCCTTAAACAAATTGGCCAAGCGCACATGACTATTGCTTATACTCGACCAAAACTAATTGGTGGACCTAGAGCTATTTACGAACGATTGTAAATAAATATATTAATATAATGCACATTTTTTGTTTTTTATTCTAAATAAACCATGTTACAATGTAGATGAATTAATAAAAAACGAACATTGTTCATACGAAACGAAACGAGGAGAGGATTTCGATGGAGAAAAAGTTAGTGCAGCAAGATCCAGCAGTTTATAATGCAATTCAAGATGAATTAGGGCGTCAACGCACAAAAATTGAGTTAATTGCATCAGAAAACTTCGTTACAACGGCAGTAATGGAAGCTCAAGGTTCTGTACTTACAAATAAATATGCAGAAGGTTATCCAGCAAAGCGTTATTATGGTGGCTGCGAGCACGTAGACGTAGTGGAAGACTTAGCTCGTGACCGTGCAAAAGAAATCTTTGGTGCGGAGCATGTGAACGTTCAACCTCACTCAGGTGCTCAAGCAAACATGGCTGTATACTTTACAATTTTAGAGACAGGAGATACGGTTCTTGGTATGAACTTATCTCACGGTGGACATTTAACGCACGGTAGTCCGGTAAACTTCAGCGGTGTGCAGTACAATTTCATAGAATATGGTGTAGATGCAGACACACATCGTATTAACTATGAAGATGTATTAGAAAAAGCACGCACTCATAAACCAAAGCTGATCGTTGCTGGTGCTAGTGCGTACCCTCGTGAAATTGACTTTAAGAAATTCCGTGAAATTGCAGATGAAGTGGGAGCATATTTAATGGTAGACATGGCTCACATTGCTGGACTTGTAGCAGCTGGCCTTCATCCAAACCCGGTTCCACATGCTCATTTCGTTACAACAACTACGCATAAAACATTACGCGGGCCACGTGGTGGAATGATTTTATGTAAAGAAGAATTTGCAAAAGCAATTGATAAATCAATCTTTCCTGGAATCCAAGGTGGACCATTAATGCACGTTATTGCTGCTAAAGCAGTAGCGTTCGGTGAAGCGTTACAAGCTGAATTTAAGCAGTATGCACAAAATATCATCGACAATGCAAATCGCTTAGCAGAAGGGCTAACAAAAGAAGGCTTTAAGTTAGTTTCTGGCGGTACAGATAACCACCTCGTTCTAATTGATGTAAGTTCAATGGGATTAACGGGTAAAGTTGCTGAAAAAGCGTTAGATGAAGTTGGAATTACAACGAATAAAAACACGATTCCTTACGACCAACAAAGTCCATTTGTAACAAGTGGAATTCGTATCGGAACAGCTGCTGTGACAACTCGTGGATTCGGTGCTGAAGAAATGGATGAAATTGCTGCTATCATTGGCTTAACACTAAAGAATATTGATAATGAAGAAAAGTTAGCGGAAGCAACAGCTCGTGTAGAAGCATTAACAAGCAAGTTTGAAATGTATGCATCTTTATAATCTATAAGAAATAGTAAAATGCGAAAAGAAAAGTTGGGGATTTACCCAGCTTTTCTTTTTGTGTCAACGTTTCAAGATGAATGATGTGGTTACACTATTGTTATAGAAAAATATCTATTTTTGGATTAAGCTTGAACTCAAAAATAATTTTCTGTAAAATAGATGCAATGCTTAAGTTATGTTAACGTTATCGTTTTTTTTAAAAAGTAGGTACCATTCAAGCGCTTGAATGGTATTTCAATGTGGACATTTTTAAATTCAAAGGAGAGATTTCAGTGGGCAAAGTATACGTATTCGATCATCCTCTTATTCAACACAAATTAACATACATACGTGATGTAAAAACGGGAACAAAAGAATTCCGTGAGTTAGTAGACGAAGTAGCAAGCTTAATGGCTTTTGAAGCAACTCGTGATTTACCTTTACAAGATGTGGAAATTGAAACGCCAGTATGCAAAACGACTTCAAAAGTAATCGCTGGTAAAAAACTAGGGATTGTACCAATTTTACGTGCAGGTATCGGAATGGTTGATGGTTTCTTAAAATTAATGCCGGCAGCAAAAGTGGGGCATGTTGGCTTGTACCGTGATCCAGAAACACTTCAACCAGTGGAATACTATGTTAAATTACCAAATGATGTAGAAGAGCGTGATTTTATTGTTGTAGATCCGATGCTTGCAACGGGTGGTTCAGCAGTAGAAGCTATTAATTCATTGAAAAAGCGTGGCGCAAAAAACATTAAATTTATGTGCTTAATCGCTTCTCCAGAAGGAGTAGAAATCGTAAAAGAAGCACATCCAGATGTTGATATTTATATCGCAGCTTTAGATGAAAAATTAAATGACCATGGTTATATCGTTCCAGGTTTAGGAGATGCGGGAGACCGTTTATTTGGTACAAAATAATTTCTCAGATACGGGTGATAAATAATGAAGCAACCAGTTAAAGTAATGACGATATTTGGTACTAGACCGGAAGCTATTAAAATGGCGCCACTTGTTCTTGAGCTAAAGAAGCGTCCCAAGGAATTTGAAGCAATTGTGACCGTTACTGCTCAGCACCGTCAAATGCTGGATCAAGTGCTATCCATTTTTGATATCGAACCAGATTATGACTTAAACATTATGAAAGACCGTCAAACATTAATGGATGTAACAACTAGAGGATTAGAAGGTTTAAACGATGTGATGCAAAAAGTAAAGCCGGATATTGTGTTGGTTCATGGAGATACAACAACAACATTTATTGCTGGACTAGCAGCGTTTTATAACCAAATTCCTGTAGGCCATGTAGAAGCAGGTCTTCGCACATGGAATAAATATTCACCTTATCCTGAAGAGATGAATCGCCAGTTGACGGGTGTACTAGCAGATTTACACTTTGCTCCAACAACGAAGTCTTCTGTTAATTTGAAAACAGAAAACAAGAATGAAGAAAACATTTTTGTGACAGGAAACACAGCTATTGATGCGCTAAAAACAACTGTAAAAGATTCGTATGAGCATGAAGTCTTACGTAATCTTGGCAGCGATCGCCTTATCTTATTAACCGCTCACCGTCGTGAAAATTTAGGTGAGCCAATGAAAAACATGTTTAGAGCGGTAAAGCGTATTGTAACTGAACATGATGACGTACAAGTTGTCTATCCTGTGCATCTAAATCCTGTTGTACGTGAAACAGCTAATGATATATTGGGCGATGATGATCGCATTCATCTTATCGAACCGTTAGATGTAATCGACTTCCATAACTTTGCGAATCGAGCACACCTCATTTTAACGGATTCCGGTGGCGTTCAGGAGGAAGCACCTTCTCTTGGTGTACCCGTATTAGTATTGCGTGATACAACGGAGCGTCCAGAGGGCATTGAAGCAGGAACGTTAAAGTTAGCTGGCACAGAAGAAGAAACTATTTACAACTTAGCTAAAGAGTTATTAATCGACAAAGCTGTTTATGAAACAATGTCTAAAGCATCTAATCCTTACGGAGACGGCCATGCCTCTGAGCGTATTTGCGATGCGATTAGCTACTACTTTAAACATCGTGAAGAAAGACCTGAAGAATTTAAGCCACTATAAAAAATAAATCTAACACCTCTCACATGAATGCGGTCTCTTTGTGACACGCTATGTAGAGAGGTGTTTTTATGTGGAAAATAACCATTTTATTACTGTCAATTTTTGGAATAAACAGCACAAGCACGTACGGTGAAAGTGTAGAGTTTCCAGATATTCAATCATTTGAAAAACAGGTGCAAAAAACATACATTCTCATGCTGAACGAGCAGAATGTAGCGATTGCCAAACAAGAAATAAAAAAAAAGTATCCAAATGTGAGCATTAACCACGAGTTTCGGGAGGTATTTACAGGGCTCTCCGTATCGGGGACTTTATATGACTTACAAAGACTTCGAGAAGAACCTTATATTGATAGTTCGCATGCTTCTGTTTCGTATCATGCAAAAAATGAAGGAAGTGCATCCTACATTGGCAGTGAAAAGGTAAGGGGCATGTTTGATAAGAAAAACCAGCGCTTGACGGGTCGAGGGATAAAGGTTGGAATAATTGATACTGGAATTGACTTTAATCATCCTGATTTAAAGTCAAATTATCGAGGTGGCTATGACGTTGTGGACCAAGATTATTCTCCAATGGAAACAGTAAGCAAGCAAGGAGAACCTACGCTTCATGGTACCCATGTGGCCGGTATTATAGGAGCAAACGGGAAGATGCGCGGAGTAGCACCCGAAGCTGAAATTTATGCCTACCGAGCCCTAGGTCCGGGTGGGTCTGGCTCGTCTGAAAATGTTATTCTAGCTGTTGAAAAAGCAATTCAAGATGGGGTCGATGTCATTAACTTATCGTTAGGAAATGACATTAATGGTCCAGATTTACCTACAAGCTTAGCGTTAAATAAAGCTGTTGAAAAAGGGATTGTAGCAGTAACTTCTAGCGGTAATTCAGGGCCTGGTTTGTGGACCGTAGGCTCTCCTGGAACGGCTCAACAAGCTATTTCGGTTGGTGCTTCAGTTTCTCCGACACGTATTCCATTTATAAAAATGGAAAAGTTATCACAGCAAATTTCTCTATCTCCTTTACCAAATGCCGCGAAGTGGGATATTGATCAGACAATTGTATTAACGGACGCAGGAAGCGGAAGGGAAGTGTCATATTTTGGAAACAAAGTTGTCCTTATGAAAACGGGAGAAATCTCTCTGTCGAAAAAAATCAGTAAAGCTGAAAAAGCTGGAGCTAAAGCTGTAATTGTATACCATGCTATTAATGGAGTGGTAGACGAGAGTGTAAGTGAATCGTTTTCAATTCCAGTAGTGATGGTTTCGAGTGATGTAGGAGAATCCATAAAGAAAGAAATTCAAAAAGGGAACGTGTATGCATTCGCTTCTATGAAAACTGTAGAAGACATCATTACTCCTTTTAGCTCCAGAGGTCCAGTTACGAGCACCTGGGATATCAAACCTGATGTGGTAGCACCAGGTTACCAAATTAGGAGTACGGTACCGAACGGGTATGAGCCTTTAAATGGAACAAGCATGGCAGCACCTCACGTAGCGGGAGCCTGTGCGTTACTTTTACAGGCTCACCCCAATTGGTCTCCAGAACAAGTAAAAGCGGCACTTATGAGTACGGCAAAGCCAATTCGTAACTTAAAGGGTGAGCTCTATCACTCGTATGAACAAGGAGCAGGAAGAATTCAAGTGGAACGTGCTGTAAAGGCAACAACGCTGTTATCACCTAGCACGCTGTCGTTTGGAGTTTTTGAAGGACAAAGTAACAAAAGGATTAAAATGCGTATTTTTAATGAGGCGAATTACAAAAACGTTTATCATGTTACGCCTCCAACAAAAACGTTTGGAGAAATTTGGAGAGTGCCGCTTTCTTTCACATTGAAGCCGAAAGAAACGAAGACCATTGCAGTTGATCTTCAGGTAAACAGCCATCAAAAGAAAAAAGGCATATATGATGGGCGTTTAGAAATTCGTGATTCACGTGAAACAATATCAATACCCTATTTGTATATGGTTGAAAAGCCAAATTATCCTCGTGTTATGGGACTACAGGCCGTACAGGGAAGTGACGAAAAAACGTATCTATACGAATTGTTTTTGCCTGAAGGAGCAGATGAATTTGGCATTGCTGTTTATGACATAGACACCCTTCGGTTTGTCTCTTATTTAGATGTAGATAAAAAACTAGAAAGAGGGATGTTAAAACGGAAAATTCAGCTGCAGGAAGAGTTGCCTAAAGGTGAGTATAAAGTGTTCGCATACGCTAAAAAAGATGGTAAAACAGAGGTAGCAAACGCAGGGCTAGTAATTGAGTAAAAGGGCGTAAAACCAAGGTTTTACGCCCTTTTACATTGTTCTTATTTAAATATGAAATATGTGTGGCAAAAATGTGAACATCCCTTTTTAGATTGTGAAGTTTTTAGCTTAAACACATTGACATTAAATATGCGCTATTGTATGCTAACAATGGATATAAATGATAAGGTTTTCAACACTTGAAAATCAAGGTTCGCTTGTGTTTTTGACTAACTGTTTTTAACTTTTTTTGGTAATTTATACATAAGCTCGCATATTTTTAGAGTAGAGTATGTAGATTTTTTTGAAAAAAAGGATTTACCAAAAAGGGGTTTTCTAAATGACTAAGCAAAAACGGCATTCATTACAAGCGATTGCATTGATGTCCACCATTCTTTCTCAGTTAGCAGGTTCCGTATTAATCGGTCTATTTGGTGGCAAATGGATTGATGGAAAAGTTGGGACTGAGCCACTTTTTTTAGTTTTAGGCCTTCTTTTAGGGCTTGCAGTTGGCGTCTATGCCATGCTGCGTACAGTCCGACAATTTTTTTCAGGAGATTAATAATCCATGCAAGAATTGCAACATTTATTTCCAAGACTTCGATCCTACATATTTTATTTACTAGCACTATACGTTCTCGGATGGGGATTTACTCCGTATCAAACCGTGTTTTTAGGCCTGATTTTAGGTACAGCACTCAGTTTGTATAACCTTTGGGTTTTAGTAAGAAGGGCTAAACAGTTTGGACAAGCGCTGGATGAAGGAAAACGACCTCGTTCAGTAGGAACATTTGCAAGGTTTGCAACCGCTGCTCTAGCAGTTGTAATTACAATCTCTTATCCAAATACTTTTCATATTATTGGTGTAGTTATGGGATTAATGACATCCTATCTTGTCATTATCATAGATTTAGTTGTTCAAAATATACGCAGGAGATGGGAAGAGAGGTGAATATAGTTGGGTCATGAATCACCAACTCAAGATTTCTTTGGTCTTACGTTTAATCTCAGTAACATGTTGATGATTACCGTGGCGTCAGTCATTGTGTTTTTAATTGCAGTTTTATGTACTCGTACTTTAGCAATGAAGCCTACAGGTATGCAAAACTTCCTGGAATGGGTATTAGACTTTGTAAAAGGCCTCATTAACAGCACAATGGATTGGAAGACGGGTGGTCGTTTCTTAACATTAGGTGTAACGCTACTAATGTATATCTTTGTCGCCAATATGTTAGGATTACCATTTGCCGTTGTTGTCGATCACGAATTATGGTGGAAATCACCGACTGCTGATCCGACGATTACATTGACTCTAGCAGCAATGGTCGTTGTCTTATCACATTATTATGGTATTAAGATGAAGGGATTTGCAGAATATGGTCGAGATTACTTCAAACCAATGCCTTTTCTATTCCCATTAAAGATTATTGAAGAGTTTGCAAATACGCTAACGCTTGGTCTACGTCTTTTCGGGAATATCTATGCAGGAGAAATTCTGTTAACTTTATTAGCAGGGCTTGCTACAAGTGGTACTGCTCTTGGATTATTTGGGGCAGTTGTGCCAACATTGGCATGGCAAGGCTTCAGTATTTTCGTAGGTGCAATTCAAGCTTTTATCTTTACAATGTTAACAATGGTTTACCTGGCACACAAAGTGAGTCAAGACCATTAATTTATAAAACCTTCGCTCAAGCTTTACCCGTTTTGAGCGAGTTTAAAACATGTTGAAAAAATTCTATTTCACTAAGGGAGGACTTTATAAAATGGGTTTATTAGCAGCTGCAATTGCAATTGGTTTAGCGGCACTAGGTGCTGGTATCGGTAACGGTCTTATCGTATCAAAAACAGTAGAAGGTATCGCTCGCCAACCAGAAGCACGTGGTACATTAACAACGACAATGTTCATCGGGGTTGCATTAGTAGAGGCGATTCCTATTATCGCTGTAGTAATCGCGTTCATGGTTCAAGGTCAATAATCAGTAACTTAAAACGTTTAAAAGTGGCGAAGATCATTCGAAAAGAACCTTCGCCATTGCTTTATGTCTTTAATGAGCAAAATCATAGATGTTAAGTCTTTGAAGGGAGTGAAGCAGCCGTGTCAAATACGTTTGTATTAGGAGCATCAGGCTTTAACGGTGGAGATATTTTATTCCAATTAGTAATATTCCTTATCTTGCTAGCATTGTTACGTAAGTTCGCGTTTGGTCCAGTAATGGGTATCATGAAACAGCGTGAAGAGCATATTGCAAGTGAAATTGATTCAGCTGAACAGCAGAATCAACAAGCACAGAAGCTTGTTGAGGAGCAGCGCGAGCTGTTAAAACAGTCTCGTGAAGAGGTTCAAGTTTTAATGGAAAACGCAAGAAAATCTGCTGAAGAGAAAAAAGAAGAAATTGTTGCTGCTGCGCGTGAAGAGTCTGAGCGTTTAAAAGCATTAGCAAAACAAGAAATTCAGCAAGAAAAAGATCAAGCAGTTACTGCACTTCGTGAGCAAGTTGCATCATTATCTGTATTAATCGCGTCGAAAGTGATTGAAAAAGAATTGTCAGAGCAAGATCAAGAGAAGTTGATCAATGAGTACATTCAAGAAGTAGGGGATGTACGATGAGTCAGTCGGCAGTCGCGAAGCGTTATGCATTAGCTCTTTTTCAATTAGCTTCTGAAAAGCAATCAATCGATGCTTTACAAGAAGAGTTAGACGTAGTGGAAGCAGTTTTCGCTCAAAACGATGATTTAATTGAAGTGTTAACGCATCCAAAAATTTCAACCAACCGAAAAAAAGACTTAGTTCGCCAAACTTTTTCAACGTTGACAGAAACGGTTCAAAATACGCTCCTTTTATTATTAGATCGTCATCGCATCCAAGTAGTAGGGGAGATTACTCGTGAGTATCGTGCTCTTGCAAATGAAGCACGAGGTGTAGCTGCAGCTACAGTATACTCTGTAAAAGCATTATCTTCAGATGAAGAGCGTGCTATTTCTGAAACATTTGCACCAAAAGTAGGAAAGCATTCATTATATATTTCAAATGTAATCGATAAGAGCCTAATCGGCGGCGTGAAGCTTCGCATCGGCAACCGTATTTATGACGGAAGTATTTCCGGAAAATTAGAATCGGTACATCGCGAACTTCTTGCACATAGATCGTAGATAGGGGTGAAATTCATGAGCATCAAAGCTGAAGAAATTAGTGCGCTGATAAAACAGCAAATTGAAAACTATCAGTCTGAGATTAAAGTGAGTGATGTAGGTACTGTTATCCAAGTTGGGGATGGTATCGCACGTGCTCATGGCCTCGACAATGTCATGGCTGGAGAGTTAGTTGAATTTTCAAATGGTGTCATGGGTATGGCACAAAACTTAGAGGAAAACAATGTCGGTATCGTTATCTTAGGACCTTACACTGGAATTCGTGAAGGGGATGAGGTACGTCGTACAGGAAGAATCATGGAAGTTCCTGTAGGGGAACAATTAATTGGTCGTGTTGTAAACTCATTAGGTCAACCTGTAGACGGCTTAGGCCCAATTGGAACAACAAAAACACGTCCAATTGAAAGCCAAGCTCCTGGCGTTATGGATCGTAAATCTGTACATGAGCCACTTCAAACAGGTATTAAAGCGATTGACGCTCTTGTACCAATTGGTCGAGGTCAGCGTGAGCTTATCATTGGTGACCGCCAAACAGGTAAAACATCTGTAGCAATTGATACAATTTTAAATCAAAAAGACCAAGATATGGTTTGTATTTACGTAGCTATTGGGCAAAAAGAGTCAACAGTACGTAACGTAGTAGAGACATTGCGTAAGCATGGAGCGCTTGATTACACAATTGTTGTAACAGCATCTGCTTCTCAACCAGCACCAATGCTGTTCTTAGCACCTTATGCCGGTGTAACAATGGGTGAAGAGTTCATGTATAACGGCAAACACGTACTTGTTATCTATGATGATTTAACAAAACAAGCATCTGCATACCGTGAACTTTCATTATTACTTCGTCGTCCTCCAGGTCGTGAAGCATATCCAGGGGATGTATTCTACTTACATTCTCGTTTATTAGAGCGTGCTGCAAAATTATCAGACGCTAAAGGTGGAGGGTCATTAACAGCTCTTCCATTTATCGAAACACAAGCAGGAGACGTATCTGCTTATATTCCAACAAACGTAATCTCGATTACGGATGGACAGATTTTCTTGCAGTCTGACTTATTCTTCTCAGGTGTACGCCCAGCGATTAACGCAGGTCTTTCAGTATCACGTGTAGGTGGATCAGCTCAGATTAAAGCGATGAAGAAAGTAGCTGGAACGCTGCGTTTGGATTTAGCATCTTATCGTGAGCTTGAATCATTTGCTCAGTTTGGATCAGACCTTGACCAAGCTACACAAGCAAAGCTTAACCGTGGTGCACGTACAGTAGAAGTATTAAAACAAGGCTTACACAAGCCGCTTCGTGTAGAAAAACAAGTAGCGATTTTATATGCGTTAACAAAAGGCTTCTTAGATGATGTGCCAGTTGCTGATATCACTCGTTTCGAAGATGAGTACTTAGCATGGTTAGATTCAAATCGTAAAGAAGTTCTTGAAACAATTCGTACAACTGGTGGACTGCCTGAAGATGGTGCATTTGAGTCTGCTCTTGAAGTGTTCAAGAAAACATTTGTAGCATCTGAGTAATCGTTAATTTTGTCAAAATGGTATGTTAAGACAAGCTTTTATTAAGGTAAAGGTGAACTTATGTTCACCTTTCATACCACGTGATCTTCTAAAACAAGGTGGTGAAACCTGTGGCATCATTACGTGATATACAAACGAGAATTACATCAACGAAAAAAACGAGTCAAATTACAAAAGCAATGGAAATGGTTTCAGCTGCAAAGTTAAACCGTGCCGAGCAGAACGCTAAGTCTTTTGTTCCTTATATGGAAAAGATTCAAGAAGTAGTTGCAAGCGTAGCAGGAGGCAGTAAAGGCGCTGCACATCCAATGTTAACGGCTCGTCCTATTAAGAAAACGGGATACATTGTCATTACTTCGGATCGTGGCTTAGCAGGAGCTTATAATAGTAACGTTTTGCGTGCTGTCTCACAAGCAATTGAAAAACGTCATACATCTCCAGATGAGTATGGTGTAATTGCAATTGGGAAAGTCGGGCGTGACTTCTTTATAAAGCGTGGTATTCCAGTGTTTTTAGAAATTACTGGTTTATCCGACCAACCATCTTTTGCTGATATTCAAGGAATTACTTCGCAAACGGTGCATATGTTTGCGGACGGTACATTTGATGAATTGTATTTGTACTATAATCATTTTATTAATACAATCTCTCAAGAAGTAACGGAAAAGAAGCTGTTGCCGTTAGCTGACTTAGCTCCAACAGGAAAGCTTGTATCATATGAGTTCGAGCCTTCTCAAGAAGAGATATTAGAAGTGCTATTGCCGCAATATGCAGAAAGCCTTATTTATGGTGGCTTACTGGATGGAAAAGCAAGTGAGCACGCAGCGCGTATGACAGCGATGAAAAATGCAACGGATAATGCAAAAGACCTTATTAATAATCTTACCCTATCATATAACCGTGCTCGTCAAGCAGCAATCACGCAAGAAATTACGGAGATTGTTGGTGGAGCAGCGGCTCTAGAATAGAAATAAGACTTGAAAAGCAAGTTAGGAGGGAACACGATGGCAAAAGGACGCGTTACTCAAATCATGGGTCCAGTTGTAGACGTAAAGTTTGACAGCGGACACCTTCCAGCAATCTATAACGCCCTTAAAATTTCTCATAAACCTGTTAGTGAAAGTGAAGTAGCAATCGAATTAACATTAGAAGTTGCGATTCACTTAGGTGATAATACAGTTCGTGCAGTAGCAATGTCTTCAACTGATGGATTAGTTCGTGGACTAGAAGTAGAAGATACAGGAGCACCAATTTCTGTACCAGTTGGTGATGTAACTTTAGGTCGTGTGTTTAACGTATTAGGTGAGCATATCGATTTAGATGGACCAATCAGTGCGGGAGTTCGTCGTGATCCCATTCACCGCGAAGCACCAAAATTTGAAGACTTATCTACACAAGCTGAAATTCTCGAAACAGGAATTAAAGTAGTTGACCTTTTAGCTCCTTATATTAAAGGTGGTAAAATCGGTTTGTTCGGTGGAGCCGGTGTAGGTAAAACTGTACTTATCCAAGAGTTAATCAATAACATCGCACAAGAGCACGGCGGTATCTCAGTATTCGCAGGTGTAGGTGAACGTACTCGTGAGGGGAACGATCTATACCACGAAATGACAGATTCTGGCGTTATTAAAAAGACGGCGATGGTATTTGGTCAAATGAACGAACCACCTGGAGCACGTCAACGTGTTGCATTAACTGGTTTAACAATGGCTGAATATTTCCGTGATGAGCAAGGACAAGACGTTCTGTTCTTTATCGACAACATCTTCCGCTTTACACAAGCCGGTTCAGAAGTATCAGCCCTACTTGGTCGTATGCCTTCAGCGGTAGGTTACCAACCTACACTAGCAACGGAAATGGGTCAATTGCAAGAGCGTATCACATCTACGAGCGTTGGTTCTGTAACATCAATCCAAGCGATTTATGTACCAGCCGATGACTATACGGATCCAGCTCCTGCAACGACGTTTGCTCACTTAGATGCAACAACTAACCTAGAGCGTAAGCTATCTGAAATGGGTATTTACCCAGCGGTAGATCCATTAGCTTCGACTTCTCGTGCGCTTTCTCCTGAAATCGTAGGTGAAGAGCATTATAATGTTGCACGTCAAGTTCAGCAAACATTACAGCGCTATAAAGAATTACAAGATATTATTGCAATCCTAGGTATGGACGAGTTATCTGATGAAGATAAACTTGTTGTACAACGTGCTCGTCGTGTTCAATTCTTCTTATCTCAAAACTTCCACGTTGCGGAGCAATTTACTGGTCAGAAAGGTTCATATGTACCAGTTAAAGAAACGGTTCAAGGATTTAAAGAAATCCTTGAAGGTAAATATGATCATTTACCAGAAGATGCTTTCCGTCTAGTAGGACGTATTGAAGAAGTAGTTGAAAAAGCGAAAAGCATGGGAGTAGAAGTATAATATAGGGACATAGGAGGTTTTTTGAATGAAGACAATCCATGTCAGTGTAGTCACTCCTGATGGCCCAGTTTACGATTCGGAAGTGGAAATGGTCAGTGCCAGAGCCCAAAGTGGTGAACTCGGTATCTTACATGGACATATTCCGATGGTAGCTCCATTACAAATTGGAGCCGTCCGCTTGAAAAAAGGAAGCAGCAGTGATGAAGTTGTAGCTGTTAGTGGAGGCTTTCTTGAAGTAAGACCTGACAAAGTAACAATCTTAGCACAGGCAGCAGAAACGTCAGATATGATTGATGTTTCTCGTGCAGAAGAAGCAAAAAATAGAGCGGAAACACGACTGCAAAGCAAGCAGGATGACGTTGATTTTAAACGTGCTGAGTTAGCTTTAAAGCGTGCTTTAAATCGCATAGAAGTTACTAAACAGAAAATGTAATAACAAAGAGACTGAGACATAAGTAGTTCAGCCTCTACTATACCTGAACGATTGAGAGTTCATAACTTTTAATCGTTCAGGTTTTTTTGGTTGATTGTGAAAATAATGTTGGAAACAGGGTGGAATGGAGCGTAGGACACTCGACTCCTGCGGGAAAGAGAGGGAAAACGGAGATCCCGCAGCGCAGCGAGGAAGCTCAGGTTCCTCCCCGCGGAAAGCGAGTGGCCGTATAGCGCAATGGAACGAACGTGTTGAGACAAACTAAAGAGATGGGAACAGCTAGTGTTCGTCTTTTAGAAGCCATCATTTTGTTATGTCCCAAACTCTTATTATATAAACAAGAGGGTTAATTTAGTTAAAATATGTAAATTAAGTTATATAGAGGTAAACCTTTGCACATTGCGCTCGACTGTGATTAAATGAAATAGTGGCTCTTCTTTGTTGTTTATCATTTATCATTATGCTAAGGAGGTGTGATCATGCTAATTGGTGGTATTGGTCCGCAGGCGCTATTAGCGATGGTTTCTCACCTTATTTTTATTGTAATTACATGGTATGCGCTTCAAGGTTTTCAGATTGAGAAATTAATGAAGCCAAATCGTGTAGTACAAGCAAGAATCATGTTAATCTTGCTTACCATTACAATCGCGTCCACGGTTAGTAATTTCTTTTTGGATTACTTATTCTGGTCGCAGCGAATTCCTTCCTTATTTCAATAGAAAATAGTTCTTCCCTCTTAAAAGGCTGTCTAAAAATGACGACGAAACAGGTGTATTCATCTGGTTAATTTGGACAGGCTGATAGTAAGAAGAGGGAGTGAGGAAATGGGAAAAAAAATTAGTGTCTTTTTGGCTATTTTCATTGTAGGTGTAATCGTATATTATGGAAGTTACGTGACCAATGCACAAGCTTCAAATTCAACGCTTGAAAAAATGGTTAACGTCTTAAATAAAGAAGCTGTAGAGATGAAAGAATGGTCATTGTATGCACGTGAAGAAGCTACAGAAGTTACTAGTCTAGTAAACTTCCAAATGAAATCAAAACAGCTTCAAACTAAATATAAAGGTTTTAAATGGGACATTAAAAGGGAAAACGGTGTATGGAAAGCTAAAGGTACAAGACAAGCGGGATCTGTGAAAGAATTGATTATGTTAACCTATACGGGAGATAAAAAAAGCACAGGTGGATATATCTCATATGAGTTAATAGGACAAGAATTCACGACTCAAAATGTCAGCGATGCCGAGGGGATTTTTAAAGACAATTATGAGAAACTTTTCCTAACAAATCCATTAATTTTCTCTTGTATAAAAGGTGAAATAAATGATAAGATGGAAAGTGTTTTGTCTTTACAAGTCAAGCAATTACTAACAGCATTCAATGCCCAGCAGATTGAATCGCTAATGGAAGAGTCATTTGTATCAGTATCAGCATATACTGGACTGTGGGAAGAAGCTCTTTCAAGTCAACAACAGGAAATGAACTTACAAATTGCATTACGCAAGACAGGAATGGGCGGCCAAACAACCCTGGTTGTTGGCACACCTATTATTACGTCTGAATATTAATATATAGAAAATGGACGCGGAGGGGAATACCTTGGAAAAAATCATCGTCCGCGGTGGAAATAGATTAAACGGTACAGTAAAAGTAGAAGGTGCAAAGAATGCCGTTTTACCTATTATCACTGCAACATTATTAGCTAGTGATGGAAAAAGCATTTTAAATGATGTACCAGCTCTCTCCGATGTATTTACGATTGGCGAAGTTTTAAGACATCTGAATGCAGAAGTGGATTTTGAAACAAATCGTGTAGTTGTAGATGCATCAAGAGAATTAGAAACAGATGCACCTTTTGAGTATGTAAGAAAAATGCGAGCATCTGTATTAGTAATGGGTTCTTTATTAGCCCGTACTGGTAAAGCGCGTGTTGCATTACCAGGTGGATGTGCAATTGGTTCTCGTCCAATTGATCAGCACCTTAAAGGCTTTGAAGCAATGGGAGCAAAAGTTACGGTTGGAAACGGCTTTATCTATGCTGAAGTTGAAGGAAGATTACAAGGTGCAAAGATTTATTTAGATTTCCCAAGTGTAGGTGCTACTGAAAATATCATGATGGCAGCAACGCTTGCTGAAGGTACAACAATTATTGAAAACGTAGCAAAAGAGCCTGAAATTGTGGATTTAGCAAACTTCTTAAATGCGATGGGCGCGAAAGTACGTGGGGCTGGAACTGGTACAATCCGAATTGAAGGTGTTAACAAATTATATGGTGCCGAACATTCAATTATTCCGGATCGCGTTGAAGCGGGTACGTTTATGGTAGCAGCGGCAATTACAGGTGGAGATGTGCTTGTACGCGGTGCTGTATCTGAACATTTGAGCTCGTTGATAGCGAAGATGGAAGAAATGGGTGTCAAGATTATTGAAGAAGGCGATGGACTGCGTGTTATTGGGCCAGAGAAATTAAAGCCTGTTGATATTAAAACGATGCCACATCCTGGCTTCCCAACAGATATGCAATCTCAAATGATGGCATTATTATTAGCAGCTGAAGGCACAAGTATGATTACAGAAACAGTTTTCGAAAATCGCTTTATGCATGTCGAAGAGTTTCGTCGTATGAATGCAGATATTAAAATTGAAGGTCGTTCTGTTATTATTAATGGTCCTTCAAAATTACAAGGCGCTGAAGTGGCAGCAACGGATTTACGTGCAGCAGCAGCATTAACGCTTGCTGGCTTAGTAGCTGATGGCTATACGCGCGTTACTGAATTAAAGCATCTAGATCGTGGCTATGTGAACTTCCACCAAAAGCTAGCAGGATTAGGTGCTGATATTGAACGTGTAAATGATAAAACGCATCAAGTTGAAATATCGCAACAAGTATCTGATGTAAATATGTAAAAAAAAGTATCTCGCTTTGTCGAGATACTTTTTTTTATGGACAAATTTAGAAAAGGTTTTGGAGTGTCATAAAAGCTTGTCCCTATCCATAAATATGAACTATAAGGATTGTTGAGTTCCTTGATAAATTCATAGATATGGAGGCTCTGTATACATGAAGCAAATAAAGCCAATGATTATTCTCGCAGCGATCTTCTTTCTCGTCATTCTTTTAATTCCAACTTTATTGGTGATACCTTTTATTGAAAAGGAAAGCGAGCCATTAACGAATGAAGAGAATAAAAAAGCGGAGCAGTCTGAGGTACATAAATCACCTGGCTCACAGTTAGATGTTGATGTGGGCGTATACCGCTCTCAGTCAGAGCAGGTAGAGACACTACCTCTAGAAGAGTACCTAGTGGGCGTGGTAGCGGCTGAAATGCCTGCAGAATTTGAATTGGAAGCATTAAAAGCGCAAAGTCTAGCAGCACGCACTTACACTGTTCAAAAGCTTATGAATAGAGCAAATGCGGGCTTACCGGAAGGTGCAGACATTACAGATACTGTTAACGATCAAGTATATTTAAGTGAAAAAGAATTAAAGAAGCATTGGGGAAAAGAATATGAGTGGAAAATCAAAAAAGTGAAAGAAGCGGTTAAAAAAACGCAAGGACAAATCTTGACGTATAACAATAAGCCCATTGATGCCACGTTCTTTTCAACTAGCAATGGCTATACAGAAAACTCAGAGTCGGTGTGGTCAAATTCTATTCCTTATTTAAAGAGCGTAGAGAGTCATTGGGATACGAAATCACCTAAGTTTAAAAATGAAAAGATGATGTCTATTTCAGAGTTTGAACAGAAACTAGGCGTCAATATTTCACAGTCTACTGATATAGGTGATATTATTTCAAAAACGCCTGGAAAAAGAGTAGACTATGTGAAGGTTGGCGATAAAAAGATAGCTGGGACTGTGGTGCGTAATAAACTAAACCTGTCTTCAGCTGATTTTACATGGAAACGTGAAAATGATCATATTGTCATTGAAACCAAGGGGTATGGACATGGGATTGGTATGAGTCAATACGGTGCTAACGGTATGGCTATAGAGGGTAAATCTTATAAAGATATTGTGACACATTATTATACAGGAGTAGCAATTGCAGGTTCAGACCAGTATGTTGCACAGTTAACAGCTAAAAAATAAACAGTAAAGTTTACTTTAGGCAAAAATCTAGAGTAAGCTTTTTTTTAGGGAAAATAAATCACTGTGTGTATATTTTTAAAACCTTTGTCGAAAAATAATCGAAAAAAACTTTTAGGTTGTGTATATATTCTTAAAATTGTGTTCAGACTGATTGCTGAGGTGATGATACATGAGAGAGGAAGAAAAGAAACGTACTTCTCAACAATCAAAGGTTCACAAACTTTTTAGAAAGCGTTGGATTTTTCCAGCAATCTATCTGGCAAGCGCAGCAATTATCCTTACAGCCGTTCTTTGGTTTCAAGCGAATGGAAATAATAACCTAAGCGAAGATGCTAAAGATCGTTATGGACAAGATGGAACTGCATATACAGAAGATGCCATGGAAGTAAACGCATCGCTTGAGAATTTAAAAATGCCACTTGTAAATGATAAGGATGCTGTTGTAAAGAAACCATTTTACGATGATCAAGCATCAAAGAAACAACAAGAAGCAGCACTCGTATTTTATAATAATACGTATCACCCAAACACAGGCGTTGATTTAGCTATAGAAGGTGATAAATCATTTGATGTAACAGCAGCAGCAAGTGGAACTGTTACAAAAGCAGAAAAAGACCCGTTACTTGGATTTGTAATTGAAGTGGATCACAAAGATGGACTTGTTACCCAATATCAATCTTTAGATGAAGCAACTGTTGAAGTAGGAGATGTTGTGAAACAAGGTCAAGTACTTGCCAAAGCTGGAAAAAACTTATACAACCAGGAAGCGAATAACCATGTTCACTTTGAAATTCGCAAAGATGGTGTTGCTATAAACCCTAGCGATTACTTTGGTAAATCAGTCGCTTCTATTAAAGAAGTGAAAGCTGCTGAGGTTACAGAACAACAACCTACTACAGCTGAAGAGCCATTAAAAGATGAAGAAACATCAAAGGATAAAGAAGAGTCAAAGCAGGAAGATAAAACTGGTGACGAAGCACCTAAAGCTCCTGAAAATAAAGAGCAATCAGCAGATGAATCAAAATCAAATGCATAATATAAACCACTAGAAGCCTTCTTTCTCTTAAGTTCAATTCTGGATTAAGAGAAGAAGGTTTTTTCTCTATTTTTTAATAAAATAGATGAAATTTTAAAAAAAATAAAATAAATCACTTGTCCCTCTTGACTTTTATAGCATATATCTTCAAATAAGCTAATACACTGTTACAAACCTACAAAGAGAATGGTGGAAAAATATAGAATTTTTTTATCATCTCACATCCAATTTAGGGAGGGCGAGTAGAGTGCACGATTACATCAAAGAGAGAACTATCAAGATTGGGAAGTATATCGTGGAAACTAAAAAGACCGTTCGTGTAATTGCGAAAGAGTTTGGAGTTTCTAAAAGTACTGTCCATAAAGATTTAACAGAAAGATTACCTGAAATAAACCCTGAACTAGCAAATGAAGTAAAAGAAATACTTGATTATCATAAATCAATTCGGCATCTGCGTGGAGGGGAAGCAACAAAATTAAAATACAAAAAAGAAGAAGAAATTGTAAAATAGCACGATTCCCCTTTACTATCAGAGAAACAGGGTAGGAAAGGGGGATTTATATTGGTTAAAAAAGTAAAAAAATAAAATTTTTTATTAATAAATACATACATATACAATTTGTGATAAAATAGTAAATTAGGAAAAAAGAATGGTATGCATGCAATTATATGTAAACTGAAGGAGGATTTAAGGTATGTTAGCAAAAGACATCGGTATCGACCTTGGTACGGCTAACGTCTTAATTCATGTAAAAGGCAAAGGAATCGTATTGAATGAACCGTCGGTTGTAGCAATCGATAAAAATACAAATAAAGTGTTAGCAGTTGGAGAAGAAGCACGTCAAATGGTTGGGCGTACACCTAGTAATATTGTAGCAATTCGTCCGCTTAAAGATGGTGTAATCGCAGATTTTGATATTACAGAATCTATGTTGAAATACTTCATTAATAAACTAAATGTGAAAGGTTTTTTATCAAAACCTCGTATTTTAATTTGCTGTCCTACGAACATCACATCTGTAGAACAAAAGGCAATACGTGAAGCAGCAGAGAAAAGTGGCGGCAAAACAATCTATTTAGAAGAAGAGCCAAAAGTAGCAGCCATTGGTGCGGGAATGGATATCTTTCACCCAAGCGGTAATATGGTAGTAGATATCGGTGGTGGAACAACTGATGTGGCTGTTTTATCAATGGGTGATATTGTAACAGCTTCGTCTATTAAAATGGCTGGAGATCGTTTTGATGCTGAAATTTTACAATATATAAAAAACAAATATAAGCTGTTAATTGGTGAGAGAACAGCTGAAGAAATTAAGGTGAAAATTGGAACGGTTTTCCCTGGCTCAAGAGAAGAAGAACTTGATATTAGAGGTCGAGATATGGTGTCAGGCCTTCCTCGCACGGTTACAGTAAAATCTCATGAAGTAGAGGAAGCGCTAAGAGAATCTGTTAGCGTCATTGTACAAGCATCAAAAAGTGTTTTAGAACGTACACCTCCAGAGCTTTCTGCCGATATTATAGATAGAGGTGTTATCTTAACAGGCGGAGGAGCTTTACTACACGGTATAGATCAGCTGCTAGCAGAAGAACTAAAAGTTCCCGTACTGATTGCTGAGAATCCAATGGGTTGTGTTGCAGTTGGTACAGGTATCATGCTAGACAATATCGATCGACTTTCTCGCCGAAGTATTATTTAATAATGAAACTCTTATCATACGCTTTTTCTGAAAAGCATAAATAAGATGATAACTCCTCTTTGTAAAGTATTACAAGGGGAGTTTTATTATTTCGAAAAGTGTGAGGTGGACAAGTTGTTTAAAGGCTTTTATACAGCGACAGCAGGGATGCTATCCCAGCAGAGAAGAACGGATATGCTTACAAATAATATTGCGAATGCAAATACTCCCGGCTTTAAGGAAGATCAAGGAGTCATTCGAGCGTTTCCAGAGATGTTACTGCAGCGTATCGAAGAGCAGCAAAACGGAAAAAGCGTAACTCGCTCTCAAGAGAATATTGGGAGCTTAAATACAGGAGTATACTTACAAGAAACGGTTCCTAATTTTGTGCAAGGAGATGTCCAGCAAACTGATTACCAAACAGATTTAGCTCTGTTACAAACGAGCGTGCCAGACAAGGAAGGTGGCTTATTTTTTGCAGTACAAAGCTCTGAAGGTAACCTTTCTTATACCCGAAATGGTAACTTTACAGTAGACCTGGCAGGATTCTTAACCACTAATAATGGTGAATATGTGCTCAATACAAATAATGAACCAATTAACGTCCAAAATGAGGAATTCAAAGTAGATAATCAAGGCAACGTAACGGTTAACGGTGAAGTAGCGGGGCAATTAAATATTGTTTATGCTAACTCAATGGAAACAGTAATTAAAACAGGAAACGGACTATATCAAACTGAAAACGGTCAGCCGTTGCCTTCAGCTGTTGGAAACGGTGAAGCTTCTTATGACATTAAACAAGGCTTTGTGGAGCGCTCTAATGTAAATATGTCACAAGCTATGACGGAACTACTTACTGCTTATCGTACATTCGAAGCAAATCAAAAAGTGATGCAAGCTTACGACCGTAGTATGGAAAAAGCAGCCAACGAAATTGGTAAAGTAAGATAAGCAATGTACTAAACAATTGGAGGAATAATATGTGAATCGCTCGATGATTAATGCTACAAACACAATGACTCAATTACAACAGCGTTTAGATTTAGTTGGAAGCAACTTAGCAAACATAAATACAGTTGGTTACAAAAAGCGTGATGCATCATTTAGTGATATGTTGTATCAACAAATTAATAATCAATCGGATGAAGCAAGCGAACCAGGAAGAAAGACACCGCTTGGCATTCGTCAAGGGGCAGGAGCGCTTCTTAGTCAAACGAAACTTGTTACCACACAGGGCTCGCTTCAAGAAACAGGGCGACAATTAGATGTTGCATTAACCAACCCAAATACTTTCTTTCAAGTGCAGAAGGATAATGATGGTACAGTAGAAACGTACTATACAAAGAACGGTTCCTTACACCTTACACCACTTGGAAACGGAGAAGTACAGTTAGTGAACACAGATGGGAATCCAGTCTTAGATAGTGAAGGTAATACCATTTCCTTTAGTACGGATTTTCGTGAGCTTCAAATCAATAAAGCTGGAGAATTAACCGTTGTTAGTAATGAAGGGAATGAGATCTTTGCTCTTGGCTTAACTCGAGTAAATCGTCCCCAGTCACTAGAGGCAGTGGGCTCATCTTTATTTAGGGTTCCAAATGCCCTAAATCAAGAAAATGGCGTACAAAATTTACAGGGTGATGAACGTGCCGGAGCCGGTATTCAACAAGGGTTTTTGGAACAATCGAATGTTGATATGAGCAAAGAAATAACGGATATGACATTGACCCAAAGAGCTTATCAGTTTAATTCCCAATCCATTTCAATTGCTGACCAAATGATGGGACTTGTAAACAGTATACGTTGATTATTCGTATTATTTTTGAATAAATTAGTAAATTTTATCTTATCTTTAAATTTGGTCATAGACTATACCTTCACGTGGCATTCTAAGTACGTAAACTTAATTTATGTAAAAGGAGAGTTGCTACGATGAAGAAAAAAATACTTATGGGCCTGGGCTCAGCTGTGTTTGCACTTACAACATTAGGAGCTTGTAATACACAAGACCCGCCACCAGAAGAAGAACAAATGGAAGAGCAAGAGCAAGAGATGCAAGACGAAAATGATATGAACAACATGGATGATAACCAAAATCCAAACGATGATGAAAACAACGAGAATGACCAAGAAGACCCAGTAGAAGATATGGAGGATATGGAAGATAAAGATCGTAAAGATGAATAGAATGAGTGTAAACAAACATGTCAGCGCACGTTGTCATGTTTGTTTTTTGTTTGAAAGCGTATATAGGTACCGAAATAAAGGGGTGATGATATTTAATAGCTCTTTTTGAGGTCCTTCTGGCAAAGCGTGCAGCTTTTGTAAAGCCTTTTTTAAATCAGGGTATTTTTGAAAGAGTATAAGTAGAGTGTGAACATCGCTGTCGTACACATGATAAGTAGCAGGTGAAGAGTTGAGTTTATGAGGTTGTTTAAGGTGAGGTGTAGATTCCAAAAACTCATCGAGATTGATTTTGAAATGACTTTTAAGCAAAAGGCAGTCTGCTATATCGGGGTATTGAATGGAAGTTTCCCATTTTGAAACTTTGGAGCGAGAAATATTCAGTAATTTTGCAAACTGGTCTTGAGTCAAACCTGCATTAGCACGAAGCATCTTAATCTTAACAGCAATTTCTAACATAAGTACCACTTCTTTCTTCATATAGATTATGTTCGGAATTAGGTCTAAAGGCATGAAAAACGGGTAATATTCGAACTTAATTAAAAAAATACAATAAAATTACAGAAAATTCAAGATAATATTCGTGTATTTTTAAATTAAATGAAATAAGATAGAAATTTATGAAGGAAAAAGCGGTGAAAAAAAATAAAGAAAAACTGATAAGAAAAAAAGTGAAGAAAAAGTTGTTGAATCATGGTAAAAAATGTATTAGTATACATAATATAAACGAGAAAGGAGTAGAGAAATGACGAAATATTACTTGAAACGTAATCAAATTAATCATCGCAAAAGAAAGAGCGGCCGGACAAATGATTTACCTTTATTTCTGGGCAAGCGAGAGTTTAAGCCTATTAACCCTTTACCCTCCAACCATAACCTTCACCGTATGACTCAACACCCTTTTAAATAATACAAACTTTTTATTCTTCACGTATTTTTTATATTTTCTTTTTCATCAGCAGGAAGAGGTTTTGTACTTCGGTTTTTATTATGAAGCTGATATTTAAATTGTGTTAATAAATCAGAGCCTGTTAAACCTTGTTCGATAAGGTTAGCCAGAATCATTTCAGCAAAGTGTAGTTTTCTTTCAACTAATGTACCTTTCATTAATACGCTTATTTGCTTATCGTTAATTGCTTTTACTGAAACCACTTGAACAGAAAACAAAGCGGGGTCATTGGTTGGTTTTGAGATAAGCGCTTCAATTTGTACAGGTTGGTGATCTTTTAGTGGAAGCTCAAATAAATTTGTAAATTGCTGGTCAATGACAGCTTCGAGAATCCAATGGTTGTCTGTGTCTTCTTTATTAATAATTAACCCTTTGTTTAATTCTAAGTTATGTTTTTCTCCTTCATGATCAATTAGTTGTAGGCCGACTAATCGAAATGTTTTCATGCGAAAGTTTCCTCCTTTAACAAATATGTTATTCGTATATCACTATTATAACATGAGATATAAGAATATTCTTATTATTCAACCTTTTGGTTGTGTAGAAATCGAAGAAAGAGGTGGTCAATTGATTAATGAAGTAGTGCTAGTAGGGCGTTTGACACGAGTTCCTGAACTGAAATATACATCCGAAGGAATTCCTTTTTCCCATATTACAGTAGCTGTGAACAGAAACTTTCGTAACCAGGAAGGAGAAGTGGAAGCTGATTTTGTATCAATTACGTTATGGAGAAAAAATGCTGAAAACATGACGAAATACTGCGATAAGGGATCGATTATAGGAGTCGTAGGACGTGTGCAAACGCGTACGTTTGAAAACAATTTGCAGCAGCGTGTTTATGTGACAGATATTATCGCAGAATACGTTCGGTTTTTAAGCGGTAAGCCTTCCTCACCTGAAAATCAGCCATGATGCTTTTCGGTAATATACGCTAAGAGTAATTGTTTCATCATCTCTTTTACCTTAGATCAGAAAAATTTACTTTCCTCTCTTTATTATAATCCCCACTTTACCATTGAACTCCCATCAATGGTTCTTTTTTGTGAAAAACCCCCTCTAGCTGCATATAACAGATAGAGGGGGTTTGACTTTTATTTTGAGAAACGCTTCGATCCTAGATAACGCTTGCTCCAATAGCTATTATCTAAGCTCGAAATAGTTACTCCTGTTGAAGAACCAGCATGAATGAACTGGCGATTTCCTAAGTAAATTCCTAAATGTGAAGGTCCCGGCGCATATGTAGTAAAGAACACCAAATCTCCAGGCTGTGGCTGACTCACAGACTTTGAAGCATTCCAAAAGCCCATTGTTGTATAGCGAGGCATTGACACTTGTTGTTTCATTACATAGTAAATAAATCCACTGCAGTCAAAGCCAGATGGTGTTGTACCACCCCATTTATAAGGAACACCCATATATTTTTTCGCATCAGTAATCATTTTAGAAATGTTTAGCTGTCCATTAGTTGGCGTTGTAGTTGGAGGAGTTCCAGCATTTGGTGTAGATGGTGCTGCCCCAGATGTAGTTACTTTTAAGACCTGATTTACATAAATAATATCAGATTTTAAGTTATTTGCTGTTTTAAGAGCAGAGACGCTCATCTTAAACTGAGCTGCAATCTTAGAAAGCGTGTCACCTTGCTGAACTTTGTATGTACCATTTGTTGAAACCGTAGGTGTTTGTGGCTTCGTCACTTCCGGTTTAGGGTTGGAAGGTGTAGCTTGTCCACTCACCTTTAATTTTTGGTTGACATAAATAATGTTTGATGAAAGTGAGTTCAAACGTTTTAAATCTGAAACACTCATTTTAAATTTAGCTGCAATTTTATAAAGCGTATCCCCACTTTGTACTGTGTAAGTAGAAGCAGTGTTTGGCGTAGCAGGTGTTGGCTTTGCTGTGTCAACAGGCTTCACAGGCGATGCACTAGACGAAATCACGAGTGTTTGTCCTACATGAATAACATCTGATTTTAGGTTGTTTTGAGTCTTTAAGTTTTGTAAACTTGTTTGATATTTAGTAGCTATCGACCACAAAGTATCCCCTGTCTTTACCTGAATAGAAGTAGAAGCAGCGTCAGCAGATGTGTGGAAGAGTGCAATTCCTCCTAATATTGTTCCTAGAGACAGGACGATTTGCTTTTTTTTCACCAATAGGTCCCCCTTAATATATGAATCTTTTAGACTATTTTCGACTTGCTTTTATCATAATCTAAAAAAAAAGAAGAAGTAAAGGGTATTTTGTCACGCAAAACACCTTTTTTTCTTCTTCAAGCCTTGAATTTAATACGGAGATAGCTTTTTCTTTATTTATTATTAATTGTATTGAAGCAATTCTTGGAGTTCTTGCTGTGACAATTCTGTGATCCACTTGTCGTTTTGAACCAACTGTTCACTTAGCGCGTATTTTTTCGTCATCATATCATCAATTTTTTCTTCAATTGTCCCTAAGGAAAGGAGCTTATGGATATGGACAAATTTTTGTTGGCCAATTCGATATACGCGATCCGTCGCTTGATTTTCGACTGCTGGGTTCCACCAACGGTCAAAGTGAATAACATGATTTGCAGCCGTTAGGTTCAAACCAACTCCACCTGACCGCAATGATAGGATGAAAATGGAATGTTGCCCAGATTGAAAGGATGCTACCATGTCGTCACGCTCTGCTTTTGATAAGCCACCGTGTAAAAATAATACGTCTTCTTTTAAAGCTCTTTTCAAGATGCGTTTTAGCATGTTACCTGTTTCAAGGTATTGAGTAAATATTAAGCAGCTTTCGTTTTGTAGTTTAATTTGCTTCAGTAGCTCAACTGTCTTTTCAAGCTTAGGTGATCGAGTAATCGTTTGTTTATTAATGGGCTCTTTTAGCAACAAAGCAGGGTGGTTACAAAGTAGTTTGAGCTTTGTTAGAAGTTGAAGCACTTGACCGCTTCGCTCAATCCCTTTTTGTTCTTTAAGGCTGTTAAGAGTCGAATGAACAAGCTCTTCGTACAGCACTTTTTGTTCAGCTGTCAACTCAATATGCACTTTCTCTTCTTGTTTATCAGGTAGGTCTAAAGCAATTTTTTTATCTAATTTAGTACGCCTTAATAAAATGGGAGAAAGCAGTGCTTTTAGCTGCTCTGCTTTTTTTAGATTTTGTTCTTTTTCAATTGGAATAACAAACTCTTTCTTGAACCTGTCTAAGCTATCTAAATAACCAGGGTTCAGGAAGTCAACAATAGACCACAGCTCTGTTAATCGATTTTCAATTGGTGTACCTGTCAGAGCGAATCGATGAGTTGTATTCAGTTTCTTAACTGCTTTTGCTTGTTTGGTATGAGGGTTTTTAATATGTTGAGCTTCGTCTAAACATATCGTATCCCACGCTCTCGTTTGAAAAAGCTCAGGTTCTTGAGCAACCAGTTGATAAGTTGTAATGATTAGATCATAAGCACTTGCTTCATCTGGGCTTGTTGTATCTTCTACCGATAGTCGATTTCTACCATAGTGAGTATACACTTTTAGATAAGGTGCAAATTTATCGAGTTCTTTCTCCCAATTCCCAATCAGTGCGGTTGGACAAATAAGTAAAAATGGTTTTTGTGCAGAGCTTAGTTCATTTGCCTTTGTAAAATAACTAATTAATTGAATCGTCTTACCAAGCCCCATGTCGTCTGCTAGTAAGCCGCCTAGTCCTATTTTACGCAGGTGTAATAGCCAGTTTAATCCTACCTGCTGATACTGGCGCAGTCTTCCGTTAAATGCAGAAGAAAGCCTTATAGATGGAAGCGTGTGAGCTTGTTTTAATTGACTTACAATTGATTGAGAGTATGAATTTAAATGATATTCAATAGAAACGTTATTGCAATCACTATCAAATGAAAATGGCTGGTTTAGGTGAGCGCGTAATACTTGATATATACTAACGCCTCGCTGCTGCGCTTCTTTTAACAGTTTTTTCGCTTTCTTGATGAGCATACTGTCTACATGTATCCATTGCCCATCTAATTTTAGCAGCTGTTTTTTCTTTTTAATTAGCTCGTTTAGTTCTTTTTCCGTTAACGTATGTGAATCGATGGAAACAGACCATTTAAAGTTTGTTAGAGCTTCAATGCCAAATGCGGAAGTTTGATTATCTTCATGGACAGCTTGCACTTGAATTTGGCCTTTTTTAATTTCTTTCCACCAGCTAGGTAGCTGCATATGTACACCTTTTTGAAGTAATTCATTGCTTTCCTTGGTTAAAAAGCTCCATAGCTCTTCATCAGATAACGTAGGTAACTTTCTTGATAAAGCATTTCGTAAAGTAGGTGATAAGTGCTTAATTCGTTGAACCTCATATAAAATTGTTTTTCCATTTTTATATTCATGGATCATTTCATCTCGAATAAGAAAAGGGTCTTGATCGCTATCTGTCGGAATTGCTACTAGCTGAATTTCCCAAACAGAACCTTCAGATAATGGCTCTTCAAATCGTACGGATACGGTATAGTCACTTTGAGGATAAGGGATATTAGCTTCCTCGAGCAGCTGGTAAGTATGATTGAGAAAGAGAAATTCAAGCACGTTTTTTTCCCAAGTTGAATCGTTATTTTCTAATAAAGATTGTTTTAATGTATCGACTGTTAGTAGATTCTCTTTTAGCTTTAAAGCTTTATCAAGGTATTCCCGCGCTTCTTTTGAAAACGATGGCTTTAATAAGTGTCCTTTTTCAATGGACAAAAAGAATGTGAAACCATCCCATGCTGACAATAAAATACCACTCTTGCTGTCCAGCTCAAAAGGAGATAGAGTTGTACCGTAATAAGAAGAAGAATGCCATAAAAACAATGAATTTTTCCATTTAGTTGGCTGTAGGAGCTTTTGGTTTCTGTCGGTGCAGTATACAAACAGCTTATCTTCGTATTCGTCAATATAGAGCGTTAGTTCAAATAAATCAAACATCAGCATGAAGCCCTCTTTCTTTTAGTAGCTTTTGAAATAAGGATAGTGATTTTGTTTCACCATGTAAATAGTGCATATAACGATGAAACAGCTCTTCTTTACTTGTTTTTATGTAAATTTCTTTTAGCTTTAGTAAATAATCGCATGCAAGTGCGTAGCTCGTTTTTTTACGTTCTAAAATAAAGTGACGAATAATTTGATGTAGGATTGGAATCGCATAATCTGCACGCTGTTGAATAACATATTCAGCTATTTCGCTTGCTTGTTCGGCGTCATCAAAGTCTAACAGTACTTGAAGCTCCATCCATTCTTTTAAATGCCCCTTGTTATGTAGGTACTGGCTATATTCAATAAAGCTATACGGTAGTAACAGCTGAAGGCACTTGATATAAGGGCCCTCCTCTTTAATGAGCAGTGCATATTGTTTAAACAGGTTAACTAAGATTGAAACCATGTTTCGACTTCCTTGATAAGTAGACGGAACGGTTCGTACGTATTCACCCATCATAGCTGAAAGGTAGTTTATCCATATTGATAAGCGCTTTGTATCTTTTTGAGAAAGAAGCTCCTTTATCCACGATATAAAGTAAGGAAGCTTTGCTAAATCATCTGGCTTTAGAGCAGAAATCGCTTCTTCATCTTTCTTTTTTAAAAATAATAAATAGCTGCGTGCGATTGCTGTATGAACAGAGGTAACAGATTCAAGAGCCCTTAATTCTTTTCCAATCCATTCTTCATCATTTAATACATTTGCCCATATCACTTCATATAACTTTATCAGCTCATATTGTAATGAGTCACTTTCATCTAATAATAAGCGAATAAACGGTAAGCTACTTTCAATAAGGGTCTTCGTAGTAGGAGGAATGGAACTTAGCACCTTGATTTTAGCTAATTCACTTACTTTATTGGTTAGTTTATAAAGGTGGACATATAAAAAGGATTCTTTCGTATTAGCTGAGAGCTGAATGTGCTTTAGCTCATTATTAAATTGTAAGATAGCATATAGACCGCCATATAAAAGAAAAAGATTTCGTAAGGTCGGTTCAGCTGGAGCTATTTTTGGTAATGATATAAAAAATTCATCGTATAGATTTTGAAAAATAGACAGGTTCTTGGTGGATTGTGCTTGCGAAAATTGCTCGTATGCTGTATCAAGTTGATCGATCCACGCTTTAAAAGAATAGTGGTTAGAAAGAGAAGACCGCTTTTTTTGCTGGATAAATAAGTTTTTTGCCTCTGCGCTTCTCCATTCTTCAAATAGCGTTGTTAGCGGCTCATATTGGGCATAGAGAAAGAAAACCAAAGCAAATTGATGTTGGCAAAAATCAGCGTCATTGCATGTACACGAGCTGTTGAGTAAGTTATTTTTATCAATTGTTGTGGCAAATCCATCTACGCGGTTAGAGATGGTCTCTGCGTCTTGCTTTAGGTCATCGATTGAAATCTGTCTATATAATTGGAGCCCATCAGCAGCTTTTGCTTTATAAATTGAATTGTTGTAGGGAAGAGTAGAAATAAAATTTGATTTTAATTTATAAATAAATTCGGTCATTTGACTCATCCTTTCAAAATGGAAGCGATGTAGAATTTCGTGACAGTTATAATAAGGTTATTATAAAATACATTTATATGAATTGTAACAACCATGGATTTAATGGGAGGTAAATGAAATGACAGTACGTAAAGCAATCATACCAGCTGCGGGATTAGGAACACGATTTTTACCTGCAACGAAAGCGCAACCAAAAGAAATGTTACCGATTGTTGATAAGCCAACGATTCAATATATCATTGAAGAAGCAGTAGCTTCTGGTATTGAAGATATTTTAATTATTAGCGGTCGCGGCAAACGTGCAATTGAAGATCACTTTGATAAATCATATGAGCTAGAAGAAACGTTAGCGGCTAAAGAAAAATGGGATATGCTTAAAGAAATCCAAGAGATTTCAAGCCTAGCCAATATTCATTACATTCGCCAAAAGGAACCAAAGGGGTTAGGGCACGCGATTAACTGTGCAAGAAGCTTTATAGGTAATGAACCTTTTGCTGTTTTACTGGGTGATGATATTGTACAATCAGACAAGCCTTGCTTAAAGCAGCTTATGGATGTTTATGAAGAGCACCAGTGTACGGTAGTAGGTGTGCAGGAAGTGCCTCGTCAAGAAACGAATAAATATGGAATTATTGGGATTGAAGAGTCAATACAGGACGATGTATTTGAAGTGAATACGTTAGTAGAAAAGCCAAATCCGGCTGATGCACCTTCTACGTACGCAATTATGGGAAGATACATTTTAACACCTGAAATCTTTGATATTTTAAGTCAAGAAAAAATTGGTGCTGGCGGAGAAGTACAGTTGACAGATGCGATTTTACAACTAAACGAATCTCAACGTGTACTAGCTCACTATTTCCAAGGTAACCGCTATGATGTAGGAGATAAGTTTGGCTTTATTAAGGCTACAGTGGACTTTGGTTTACAAAGAGATGAGCTGAAAGAAAAACTAATGGACTACTTTCAAACAATTGTAAAAGATAAATAATTATAGTAGAAGAACTAGCGCACTGCAACTAGTGCGTTAGTTCTTTTGGTTTAGAAAAAAACTGAAAAAGATAAATCGTTTGTTCGGTGATGAACAAAACAAAACTGATGCATAATATAAATAAGAAGACAATTTGAATGGTGTTTTTATATAAAAGCTATCATGATGCAACAATTTTCGATATAATATCATGTAGGTTTCATTTATAAAGTATGTCATATAAAGGAGATTTTCTGTAATGGCAAAAAAATTATGTGTAGTTGGCTTAGGGTATATTGGTTTACCGACAGCCGTTATGTTTGCAAATCATGGTTTACAAGTTCACGGCGTTGACGTAAACGAGCATGCAGTCAACTTAATTAAAAATAAACAGCTTCATATAGAAGAGAATGGACTACAAGAGCGCTTAGAAGAAGCAGTCGATAAAGGTCTATTCACAGTTAGTACAACACCTGAAGAAGCGGATGTATTCATTATTGCAGTGCCTTCGCCAATTAATAATGATAAAACAGCTAATTTAAACTATGTAAGAGAAGCAACAAAGTCAATCGTTCCTTATGTTCGTAAAGGGAATCTTGTTATTTTAGAATCAACGGTTCCTCCTCGTACAGTGGAGGACGTGATGCTACCCGTTTTAAAAGAAACAGGACTAGCGTTTGGAACAGAATTATTCGTGTCTCATTCACCTGAGCGCGTTATTCCAGGTAAAGTATTTGAAGAACTGGTAAATAACGATCGTATTGTGGGTGGAATTAACGAAGAATCAAGTCGTTTAACAGTAGAATTATATAAAGTATTCGTAAAAGGAAATATTCACGTAACGGATGCTACAACGGCTGAAATGGTCAAGGTTATCGAAAACACGTACCGTGATGTGAACATTGCTTTCGCAAATGAGTTAGCTAAAATTAGTGAAAAGCTCGGTGTCAATGTTTGGGAAGCGATTAAGTTAGCGAACTATCATCCACGTGTAAATATTCATTTACCAGGGCCGGGTGTAGGAGGACACTGTATCGCAGTTGATCCATGGTTCTTAACAGAGCTACAGCCTGAGCTGGCGAAAATTATCTCTCTTTCTCGTCAAACAAATGATTCAATGCCAGAATACACGGCGCTAAAAGCAAAAAGTATTCTTGATGCAAAAGGCATTCAGCACGGTCGCGTTGCGGTATTAGGTCTAGCGTTTAAAGGAAACATTGATGATATGCGTGAAAGTCCATCAACGGATGTATTAGCACATTTAGATAAGCTAAATGTTGATTACACAGCGTTCGATCCACATATTAAAGAAAATAAAATTGAAAAGCAAACACAGGACTTAGAAGAAGCTGTAACTCATGCAGACCTAATCTTAATCCTAACAGACCACAACGAATTTAAAGAAATGCTTCCATCTGCAGTTGAAGACAAAATGCGTACCAAAGCTATCTTTGATACAAAAAATTGTATTCAACGTGATGCATGGAAAAAAGCAGGATTTGACGTTGTGTTATTAGGTGATTCTAAAGTTTCTACGATATAAGTATAATAAGGGTAATGATAATGAAAGACGGGCTGTAGCCTGTCTTTCATTACGAACGAACACAAAATTTTAGTATCTTTAAATAGGTGATTTGATGAAAGAAAATATCTTAGGTGTAGATGTATGTCACGACACGTATGATGAATTAGCAGCAAAGCTAATGGAAGATATTAATCAACGGAACACTTCGTTTATTGTAGCCATTAATCCAGAAAAAATTATGAAAGCTCAAGAAGACGAGGAGCTACGTACGTTGTTAAATAAAGCAACATACCAAATTCCAGACGGTATCGGTGTTATTTTGGCTTCTAAGCTTCGTAAAGGCAAAATACGCGAGCGTGTAACGGGAATTGATATGATGATGAAGCTTTGTGAAACAGCTACTGTAGAAGGGAAGCGAATCTTCTTGTATGGTGCCAAGCCAGGCATAGCCAGAGAGGCGAAAGTCAAGTTAGAAGAGAAGTTTCCTGGTATTCAAATTGTTGGCGTGCTTGATGGATATGAAAAAGACAAGCAGGTAATTGAAACAACTATTAATGAATCAAAAGCAGATATCGTTTTTGTTGCATTAGGAAGTCCAGCTCAAGAAAACTGGATTCTAGCGAACAAAGATCATCTATACCCCTCAGTGTACCAAGGAGTAGGAGGATCGTTTGATGTGATTTCTGGTCGTTTAAACCGTGCTCCAGAAGTTTTTCAACGATTTGGGTTAGAATGGTTGTATCGTTTAATAAAAGAGCCATGGCGTTTGAAAAGACAACTAGCACTACCAAAGTTCTTACTTAAAGCGCTAAAAGGATAACAAAAAGGAGAGCTCCCTGCAACGGGAGGCTCTCCTTTTTGTTACGCTTCTTTTTTATCTTTGATTTCTTCTGTTAACTGATCTAAGCTGTGACGAACGTTTCCTTTGCCAGAAAAGTTTTCAATCAGTTCTTTAACATCTAAACCGGATGAAGCTTTTAACGATTCCTGTAAAGTAGACATTAGGTTGGTAGCATAGCCAGTTACTTTATTGGCGCCTCCACTTTCACCCGAGCTACCTGTATCGACAACTGTAATCTTATCAATATTAGATAAAGGTGCAGCAACTTGCTTCGCATATTCTGGAAGCATTTTGATAATCATATCCAAGATAGCTGCTTGACCGAACTGTTCAAATGCTTCTGCTACTTTTTGTTTTGCTTCCGCTTCTGCAAGACCTTTTAAGCGAATGATTTCAGCTTCTGATTCACCCTGAGCACGCTCAGCATCGGCTTTTGCAAGACCATCAACACGAACGCGTTCTGCTTCTGCTTTAGCCATTGTTTCAACACGATACTTATTTGCATCCGCTTCTGCAAGCTGTTTGGCTTTTTCAGCAGCAGCAGCCTGCTCAACTGCGTAGCGGTCCGCGTCGGCTTTCTTTTTAACTTCAGAATCGTATTGGCGTTCACGACGAAGAATTTCTTTTTCTTCTAATTCAATTTGTTTTTGACGCTCAATAATACGAATTTGCATTTCATGTTCTGTTACTTCTTGTTTTGCACGAGCTGTTTCTAAGTCGTATGCTTGGTCAGCACGAGCTTTTGCAATATCTTGTTCACGGCGGTATTCAGCCGTTTTTAATTGGTTCGCTTTTTCCGCTTCCGCAATTTCGGTATTTCTCTCTAGCTCAGCTTTTTGAGCATCCTTATGTGCTTCTGCGCGCTTGATTCTCGTTTCTTTTTCAGCCTCGGCAGTAGCGATATCAGCATCACGTTTTACCTGAGCAATACGAGGCTTACCAAGCGACTCTAAGTATCCGTTTTTATCACGTACATCTTTGATTGTAAACGAGACGATAATAAGCCCCATTTTCGCTAAGTCTTGAGACGCAACGCGCTGTACTTCTTGTGAAAATTTCTCGCGGTTTTTATAAATTTCTTCTACAGTCATTGATCCCAAAATCGAGCGTAAATGTCCTTCAAGCACTTCACGCGCTTCCGTTTCACGATCTTCTTTGGCTTTACCTAAGAACTGTTCAGCTGCTGTAGCAATTTCTGATATAGAACCGCCTATTTTAATAATAGATACACCATCGGCCATCACGGGTACACCTTGTTCTGTATATACTTCAGGTGTTGATACTTCTAATTTACTTGATAATAAGCTTAATGGTTCAGCTTGTTGAAATACGGGTAATACAAATGTACCTCCGCCTCGCACAATTTTAATTTTGTTTCCAGATTCGTCAACGTGAACATTCTTTGATCCTAAATAGCTACCTGTGACAATCAGTGCTTCATCAGGACCTGCAGTACGATATTTGGTAATAAATACTCCAATCAATACAATTAATAAAAAGACAACGATTCCAGCAATAATAAAAATGGACATAAATATCCTCCTCTTGATTATGAATTTGGTAGTGTGTAGTTGGTCGGTTCGTAAGTAACAACAACCGCATTTCCGTTTTTGATTTCAACAATCAATACTTTGGTACCTGACAAAATTTCTTGATTTTTTAAGCTAATGGCTGGCTTTGAAATAGTGCCACTTACGTCTTTAACAACAACTTCACCGTATCCATCAATGGGAATAGGAATGATGAGTTCGCCAATTCGACCTTGAAGAGATGACTCTGTAAAAGCAATTGATTCTTCAGCAGATGATAAAGGAATAAGAACAAAGATATTGAGTAGTGTTACAAGTAATAGGGCAATAATTGCAGAGACAATCAGATTTAAAATACTGGAAAATAGCTGTAGTTGTTCCAAGATATAGCCGCTTGCACTGAAGATTGTAAAAAAGGAAAAAATGAGCGTAGGATTTAATCCAGGGATACCTTCAAATAATGCATCCAGTACGTCACCGAATAGAATGTATAAAAAGGTAAGTGTACCAAAACCAATTAGTGTGTAAAGATAAATTGTCTGAATAGGCACCGAGAGCAGTTCCAATTTGAAAACCTCCCTTCATTTGATTCTTATAAAAGGTAATACGATCAGAAAATGGAAAAGTTTCATTTTTTATAAAAATAATAATATTTTTTCATCTTTTATCTTTAGATGCTGCAGTAAATAAGCAGTTGATTAATTCATCCATTCGAATGTTCGTATATTTGCAAAGACTGTTAAATACAATAGGTAGGGTGTTGGTTAGTAAGAGAAAGATAGAAGAAAAACATAATTAGATGTGTATTAAATGATAGATACATAGAGAGAGTTAGTTTAAGGTTTATGAAGACAAATTCTTATTTAAGTAGTAAAATCAATATGGTATAATCCAGTTTAGGAGAAAACTAGTCAAAAAATTTTGTCCAATAGCTCGCTCATATGTAATATTATCCAAATCTAAATAACAGTAACATTTACTGCGATTTTGGTTAACATAAACCTGAGGAGGGTCTACATGTTATATTTGACCTTGTTTATTTGTTTTATTTCGTCTATTTTAGTCACTCCGCTTGTTAAAAAATTAGCATTTAAAATAGGTGCAACAGATAAGCCAAATCAACGAAAAGTTCATCAAAAAATTATGCCTCGTCTTGGAGGATTAGCAATATTTATTAGTTTTTTAATCGGTTATTTTCTTTTACAACCAACTAGCCCTTACGCTTTAGCAATTATCATCGGAAGTTTCATTATCATTATTACGGGTGTGTTAGATGATATGATGGAGCTTTCAGCAAAAATTAAGCTAAGCGGTCAATTGCTTGCAGCGTTAATCGTGGTGGTATATGGCGGTGTACAAGTTCAGTATATCAACCTTCCTTTTAATGGTAGTCTTGAACTTGGCGTTTTGAGTATTCCTCTTACAATTATTTGGATTGTGGGGATCACAAATGCCATCAACTTAATTGACGGATTAGATGGTCTTGCAGCAGGAGTTTCCTCAATTGTATTAATTACAATTTCAGGAATGGCCATTATGATGAACGACGTGTTCGTAACGAGTATGGGCTTTATCCTGTTAGGAAGTACGCTTGGGTTCTTGCTTTATAATTTTCATCCAGCCAAAATCTTTATGGGAGATACAGGAGCACTTTTCTTAGGGTACATGATTTCGGTTTTATCTCTGTTAGGATTTAAAAATGTTACGTTAATTTCATTAATCGTTCCGGTTATTATCCTCGGTGTACCAATTTCAGATACGTTCTTTGCAATTATTCGCCGTATCGTTAAAAATCAGCCGCTTTCGGCTCCTGACAAGTCGCATCTGCATCACTGCCTGTTGCGCTTAGGATACAGCCATCGCCAAACGGTGCTAATTATTTACGGTATGAGTGCGATTTTTGGTTTAGCAGCCGTTATCTTTTCTCAGGTACAAACCATGTGGGGTTCGTTCCTAGTTCTCGCCATTTTAATTTTTGCAATTGAAATCATTGTGGAGAAAATTGGTCTGGTAGATAAAACATATCGACCACTACTCAATATGTTTCAAGCGCTACGATATAAATAAAAAAGCCTGTCGGCTCTGACAGGCTTTTTCTACTCCGTGCTTTCTTTGTCTAGACCTAAATGTTCGTGTAGCGTATCGCTTACTTCTTGAACGGCTATATCATCCAATTCATAATAATAAACGCCGTTAATTGTATCATCTGTCCCAGCAAGATTTAATGTTTCAATATCAATATTCTTCGAAGCGTAATCATAGAACGAAAGCATTTCGCCAAACATTAAGTTTGTTTTCATGTTGTCACCAACAGCTTCGATTAAGTTACCATACTTTGTCATAGAGCCAATTGACGATGCTTCCTTAGCGATGGCTTGCATAAGCTGCTGCTGTCGCTTACCTCGTTCAATGTCACTATCTTGTTTTCTTGTCCGTGCAATTGCTAGTGCTTCTTCACCGTTTAAGTGTTGTTTACCAGCTTTTAGTACAATGCCTTCATGATGATCACTAGAATCTTTTTCTTTTAAGTCGTAAGGTACATCAAATTCGATGCCTCCTAAAGAGTTAACAATCTCAGTGAAAGCTTGGAAATTAAGCTTTACATAGTAGTCTACGGGAACATCGAATAGCTCTTCAACCGTTTCGACCGTGGCTTTCGGTCCACCGTATGCATGAGCATGCGTAATTTTATCTTTTTTGCTGACTTCTGGAATATATACGCGAGAGTCACGAGGGATACTCACAAGCTTCACCGTTTTCTCTTTTTCGTTTAGCGTCGCTAAAATTAGTGCATCTGTACGAGCCGATTTCCCGAAATTTCGCGATTCGCTGTCATCAACACCCATAAATAAAATGGAGATGTTATCTTTCTTAGGATCGATTTTTCGATCGCGCATCGGTGAAGAGTCACGATCTCCTAAGCTTTGAAATGAATCAGATGCAACGCTTTTTGCTTTAGCGAACAAATAAGAGCCGTACGCCGTAGCGGATAATCCAATGATTAAGATTGGCAGAAGAAAAAAAGAAAGCAATCTTCTTTTCCGCTTTTTTCGATTTACTCGTTTTTCAAAACGCCTATGCTGAGCCATATACGTTCTCCTTTAGTTTAGTAAGTTTTTACATATTTTTATTGTTTGTTATTGGAATTCAAATTAAACGGAATGCGTTCAATATTACCTTATATTTTAGTGAGGAAAAGAACGACGCACTGTGGCATCAGTGCGCTGTCTTTTATTTTACAATGTTTTTAATTCACAGTAAATAATTCATTATATCTCTTCTTCTAAATAGGTCACTTCGCCTGCTGAAATGTCTGCTTGGCCGTTTGTAAGTTCCGTCATCCAAGCTGTAAACGCATCTTTTTGACTCTCTTCCACAAACGTATCCACGATTACGTTATCTGCATAATGAATTTCTTTCAAGACGTAAGGTGAATTGCGTAATTCATTTTCCAGCTTGCCAAGCCACGTATAATCAACTTTTGTATGCATGATTTGCATAAGTGTACGCTTTACGATACCAATGTTTGTGAGCCCTTCAGATACTGAGTTGCTATATGCACGAACGAGTCCGCCAGCCCCAAGCTTAATACCGCCGAAATAACGCGTTACTACCACAACAGTATCCTTTAGTTCTTTTCGCTTCAGCACTTCAAGCATTGGTACACCGGCAGTACCGCTAGGTTCACCATCATCATTGGCTTTTTGAAACTGATCGCGCTCTCCAATTAAATAAGCAGAACAGTTGTGGTTTGCGCTCCAATGTTCTTTCTTTATCTTTTGAATAAAGTCCTGTGCTTCTTTTTCTGTTGTTGCACGCTTTGCATGACAGATAAAGCGTGATTTTTGAATCACAATTTCATGTGCACCAGACTGTTTTACAGTATAATATTGAGGTAACAATGTAATAAAATGCCTCCTGTTTATATGATTTTATGTGTTTATTTTAAAAAAGTGGGTAATAGGTAATTAAAATTAAGAATAAAAGCAATTTTTTCTTATCTCACTTATTATAAAGCTTCAAAACGGATACATCAATTTGGAGCCTTGAATTGTTACAGTGTTGTAAAGTATTTATCAATGATAATGGACAAGCTAACTAAACCAAAAGTTTTAAAAAAATAATCACATAAATGTTACGAATGACATGTAATTGTTAAACGAAACAGGATGTTTGTCCCTGTTAATGGTGAGATAGAAATGGTAGTCTTTTGGAGTAGAGTGTATATCATGCATGAGAAAAGTAGTGAGCAAAGATGTACACCAAAAGAACTTATCCTATTCTAATATAAGAAAAACAAGAAGGTATCTCATATGTTTTTCTATAGCCATGCTGTCTCTATAGATGCTGTCTTAATCATGTAAACTGGAGCAGATCCAGATTTCCTCGCAATTCAAGTAAGTCGTACGAGAAAGCGTAATAACGTATTGGCATTTCTTCGAATGTGAGTGTAAGCTTGAGGTGAATAAATGTCAAAACATAAATTAACAAGTAAAATGTTAGATGAAATATTAGACAAAATCATTGGCACAGTTGGAAATAGTAAAGATGAAGTATATCGCTTATCTGAAAGTGCACGACAGGAATACGAAGAGATAAAAGAAGAATTAGAAGGCTTAAAAGCCAAAGTTTTGCAGGTTATTGAGCAAGGAGATCGCCTAGAGGCTCAGGCGCGTTTAGCACGAAAGCGCTTAGCTGAGGTAAGCAAGCATTTTCAAATTTATTCTGAGCCAGAGGTAAAAGATGCCTACGAAAAAGCTCATGAATTACAGACAAAACTTTTAATGAATCAGCAGTCAGAACATCAGCTTAGAAGCAGGCGAGATGAACTTGAACGTCGATTGATATCGTTGGAAGAAACCATCAAGCGAGCAGATCATCTGGTGGGGCAGATTTCAGTGGTGTTAAACTATTTAACCAGCGATTTGAAGCAGGTTGGAGAAATTGTCGAAGATGCTATTCAAAAAGAATATTTTGGTTTTCGGATTATTGAAGCGCAAGAGGAAGAGCGTAAAAGGTTATCTCGTGAAATTCATGATGGTCCAGCGCAAATGCTAGCTAACGTGATGATGAGGTCGGAATTAATTGAACGTATTTACCGAGAGCGCAGTGCTCAGGAAGCGATGGATGAAATTCGAGATTTGCGCAAAATGGTGCGTTCAGCACTCTATGAAGTGCGAAGAATTATTTACGACTTAAGACCAATGGCATTGGATGATTTAGGATTAATTCCAACGCTTCGAAAATATTTAGATACAATTGAAGACTATAATGACGGTAAACCACGCATTACCTTCATTTCGATTGGACAAGAAAAACGTACTGCGTCAAAGCTGGAAGTAGCGCTATTTCGACTTGTACAAGAAGCTGTTACGAATGCCTTAAAGCATGCGGATGCCTCGGAAGTTCAAGTGAAAATTGAGTTTAATAATGAACAAGCAGTTTTACTTATAAAAGATGATGGCTGTGGCTTTGATCAAAATCAAAAAAAAGAAAACTCATTTGGTTTAATTGGAATGAGAGAAAGAGTAGATTTGTTGGGTGGAAGCATTTCTGTTCATTCAAAATTAAACCAAGGTACGCTTGTTATGATTAAAGTACCGATTCTAAATAAATAATAAGAATACAATAACATCGAATTAATATAGTAAAAACTATTCATTGTTGGATTTGGGGAGGAACCAGATATGCAAACACGAATTGTCATCATTGATGACCATCAATTATTCCGTGAAGGAGTAAAACGTATTTTAGATTTTGAAAAAGATTTTGAAGTAGTAGCAGAAGGTGACGATGGTAACGAAGCGATTGGTCTTGTTGAAGAACATCAGCCTGACGTTGTAATCATGGATATCAACATGCCAGCTGTAAATGGTGTCGAAGCAACAAAGCAGCTAGTAGAGATGAACCCAGATACGAAAGTTATCATCTTATCGATTCATGATGATGAAACATATGTGACTCATGCACTTCAAACAGGAGCACGAGGCTACTTGTTAAAAGAAATGGATGCAGATGCATTAATTGAAGCTGTTAAAGTAGTAGCAGAGGGTGGATCTTACTTACATCCGAAGGTAACGCATAGCCTAGTAAAAGAATACCGTCGACTTGCAGCTCAAGGTCAATCATCTTCATATCCACATGAGCCAATTGAGATTCGCCGCCCGCTTCACTTACTAACTCGTCGTGAGTGTGAAGTATTGCAACTTTTAGCTGATGGAAAGAGTAACCGTGGAATTGGTGAAGCTCTATATATTAGTGAAAAAACAGTTAAAAACCACGTAAGTAATATTTTACAAAAGATGAACGTAAACGACCGTACGCAAGCAGTTGTTGTAGCAATTAAAAACGGCTGGGTAGAGGTACGATAACAAAGAAAGCTCCGCATACATGGGACTGACCCCTGTTTTTGAGACAGGAATCAAAACACCTTTTAAACAACTCGTTTTCTGTATTGTACAGGAGACTGGTTGTTTAATTTTGTTTGAATACGGGCATGGTTATAATACGTAATATAGCTTTTGACGGTTTGCTCTATGATGGTAGTCGTAGTGTATGTCAACTCGTCAAGGTAGAACGTTTCAGACTTTAGTGAGGAATGAAACGATTCAATTGAGGCATTATCTGCAGGCGTCCCTTTTCGGGACATACTCATGATAATGCCTTTCTCTTTAATTGTTTGTTGATAAGCATACGATGTGTACACAGAGCCTTGATCACTATGCAACGTGCACCCTTCCGGTAGAGAAGGGAGTTGGTTAAGCGTGTCTAAAACAAACGCGACATTGCCAACCGTATTTCTGCATGGTACGCTGCACAAACTTGTGGTTAATCTTCATGGTTCGCTTGAGTACAGCTGTGATCTTCCGATAGCCATATCGAAACTTGTGTGCACGACATTGTTCACCCACTTGCTGTTCCATCCATTTCTTTCGTGTATCCTGTTGACTATGCTGCTTCCAACGGTAGTAAGTGGACCGAGGAATACCAAGATGGAAACAGATTTGATAAATAGGGATTTGTTCTTTTAACTCTTCCACTAGGTTCACTGCGATTTCTGGTACCACTTCCTTTCCAATTCCTTGTACTTTTTTAAAATCTCGATTTGTTGCTTTAATTGTCGGTTCTCAGTCTTTAACTTAGCTATCTCGTTTTCAAAATCAGGACCTTTTCCATAGGCATATTGCTTGCCTACTGGCTGTTCCAACCGGTGTACATCCCCATTTTGATACCACTTCATCCATGTTTTTAATTGGGTAGGATTCCGAATGTTTAGTTGTGATAAGACTTCTTTTACAGGTACACCGGCTAACCCCATTTCAATCGCTTTTAACTTTATTTCGACTGGATAACTGACTCTTGTTCCCATAGAAAAAACACCTCCAAGTGATTGTTAGGTACTACATACCCAGTTTTCAACTTAAAGGTGTTTTTTATTTGTCTCACTTTATGGGGTCAGTCCCGGTAGGACTGAGGGTTTTTCTATTATGCATATTAAAGTCCTTAATTCATATATTATAAATGCTTTTTTAATAATGATAAAGAAGGAGAAAGGGATATGAAATATTCTGAAGAAAACTTAGGGAAATTATTTGGAGTAAATACCAGAGCAAGGCATAAAAATGAAGGGGAAGGTTTAGACCAATACTTCATAAGTCCCATCATACATAGGCAGATACAAGGGGATAAAATATATGTCCCATTAAATCTAGACAGGGTTTGGAATCGGCTGAGTTAAAAAAAGATATACACAATTATAAAGCTAATAATATAAAGCTTTAGGAGAGAAGGAAAGTAGCGTAATACCAAATATTGATTTTTTTGAGATGAGTCTTCGTATGACTGCTTCTTTTTTTGTATGTTAAAGAATAATGATAAGAATATATTTATCTCCGAAGTAACAAACTAATGAATGTTGAAAATATTGCATGAATTTCTCTGAAGGTACCTCTTGATTTCGTTCGAGGGTATCTTTGTTTTTGTTCTTTGCTTAGTATTTTTTCTCTAAATGCATATATTCTCCAAATAAGTTGAAAAATAAGATGGATTGGTGATAAAAGGAATACGGATATATCTAAAAAAAACTTAGATTGGAAATGCGACATATTAGTCTTATTCGGGATATTCTTTGCGGTTCGTTTTATCTACACCAAAGAATTATACATACAGATAAACGGATATACGATAAACACGCTGGGTCTACTCATAGAAATGATTGTATTTGTTGGAATATGTCGATGGATAAGAAAACTAACATTCATCTAAGGGGTTATTTCAACCCTTTTATATCTCTCATTTTTTGTAGGGTTATTGTCTAAAAGTCAAAAAAGCTCATTTATTTCGCAAAGTTTTGTAAAATGTATGTAATGTTTGCTATTATGTTACATAATTTAGCATAGTAACGTGGAGAAAAAAGGTTTTGGACTATGGCTGATGAACAAGAGATTTTCTTGTTTATTAAAGAGCTCGGTCGTTTACTGAATGATTACAAAAAATGTGGAGAAGTACCTTTTAGACAAGAAATTTATAGAGATATCTTACTTTTAAGTGATGCTATTAATTATGATAATGATGACAATTCTAGCGAGGTTGAGCTGAATAGAAAAACAAATTCTCGGGTTTAGTAGAAACCCGGGGTTTTTTTATTTCTTAGAACGCCGATTTTAGTGCGACAAGAAATCGCATCCTCGCAGTGTAACTTACTGTACCTCCCTAGAGGATCTGCCCACATCTCAGACTGTAGGTATTGTGGAAACTGGTTGGTATATTGCGGTTGATAATAAGGCGTGTGGCAAAAATATAAATGAGTCATTTCTAACTCTCTTTCTTGTTAGTCGTCACATCCAATCTTATACTATGCTCCACGAATGTCCTAGGATCTAGCATTTGCCTACATATCTAAAGCGAACATGGCTTATTTGGATTTTACTTATACTAAGAGAGTGTATAAGTGAGCAACTAAAAAAACTTAGTCCGAAATCGGACTAAGACTTGTGCTTAAGAAGTGCCTTTTTGAATCTACCCAGAACGAGTTGTACGGTTGGTTGTCTGTAACATTTTATTTCCCCGCCCTCTTGCCATTCCATAAGTGGTAACAGCTCCAACTCCTAATCCTAGTAACGAAAACATCATGCCTCTGTTGTTACGTCTATTCCCAAACATCCATCTATTATTGCGGCCAAAATTGGATAGGGAAGCGAACCAGCGTAAGTTGTTCATTTTTTAGGCACCTCTTTGCTATTTGTTTAGAAGGAAAGGTCCTTCTAACGTTTTTATTTTTTGAGAATTTTATTTAAGCATACTGGAAAAATAATGCCATCTTTATTATAGGTGGATTACGTTGCAAAAGAACCGACCTCTAATTTTTTAAAATAGACACCACTTTGTCAATAGCTTCTTGTAACTTTTGACTATTTTTACTATACATATCTTGGGCTTCCTTTGATTCTGTTCCAAGCGCGAACAACTCTAAGTCCGCCTGACATTCTTTCATGGTCGAAAGGATTAAAGGCTTTTCCTGAGGGGACGGAAGTTGAAGCTTATCATCAAAAAGGTCAACGGTTAATTGACCATAAGAATCCACCTGCCCAAGAAAGACATTTTCAATGGTAACTCCTTGTTTTTCAAGTTCGGTTTTTAACCACCTCCGGTTTCGACCAATCGTGGACAGCGGTTCATCCAATATTTCGCCGTCCATAATGACAGTCTGGGGTTCCTTCACCGGGGCAACCACCACGCCTAAATCCTTCGCGGTTAACGGCTGGTTTTCTTTCTTTAACAATACGCTTAAATCGCCGGTTGGCTCTAATACCGCAAATTCCACATCAGCCACCTGAAAGACATCCTTCTTTCGAAGTAACTCCAACAACTCATCGGTTGTGTATCGTTCCTTTTTTAAATTATCTTCCATGATTTTTCCATCTTTGATGAAAACAGACCCTTTTCCTTCTACAAAGTCGCGAAAAGTTTTGCTCTTCAGGGAAATCAAACCTACTAAAAAGGGGACTCCCCCAAAAATCGCCATTCCGGTTATCCCGTAAAAAATGTTTCGCTCAAGCCCCATGGCCACTTCGGCTCCTATGCCGCCGATGGTAATACCGGTGACATATTCAAAGAAGGAAAGCTCGGACAGCTGCTTTTTACCTAACCATTTTGTAATGAAAAAAAGAGCAACTAAAAGCACGAGTGATCGTACCACTATATCTAACCAATCAGCCACTGCTTAACACCTCCTGCAAAAGAATAATGAATCTTAAAATCCTTTATATTGGAATTCTTCTCGTTCCAATTTTCCAACCCGTGTTTTTAAATCTGTCACCACTTCGCTCACTACCATCATTGTTTCATGCAACGTACGTTTTGTTTCGTGGTCTTGTGTCCGTAACGCTAAACTAGATAAACTAGCTTCTATGCCTTTAAGACTGGCAAGACATTGTTTCACATCTGATGCTACGGTCATCCTGCATCCTCCTTATCCTTTTGGTTTAAAAAGCAAGGCCCCAACCATTCCGAAAATAATGGCAGCTGAAATACCGGCACTGGTTACTTCAAACATCCCCGAAATGACACCGACTAAGCCGTGTTTTTCGGCTTCGGCCATGGCTCCGTGTACAAGAGAGTTCCCAAAACTTGTAATCGGAACTGTGGCTCCTGCTCCAGCAAAATCGATAAACGGTTCGTATAAACCAAATCCATCCAGAAGGGCCCCAATCACAACGAGCGTACTTAATGTATGTGCCGGCGTAAGCTTAAACACATCAAACATAATCTGGCCAATGACGCAAATTAAACCGCCTGTCACAAAAGCCCAAAAAAAGATCATGATTATTGTTCACCCCCGTATTCGATCGACACCGCATGGGCGATACAAGGAATCGTTTCATTTTGCTGAAAGCTTAACGGGGACAACAAAGCACCTGTCGCTACCACCAGCATTCGTTTGAATTCACCTTTTTTCATACGATTTAACAAATGACCATACACCACCGTGGCTGAACAACCTGGTCCACTGGCTCCTGCCAGAACCGGCTGTCCTTCCCGATAAATCATAAGCCCGCAGTCCTGATATTGTTCTTCCCGTATAGGGGTTCCATGTTTTTTAAATAAATCAAGGGACACTTCGTGCCCAATCTGACCAAGATCTCCCGTTACAATCAAATCATAGTAGGAGGGATCAAGATTTCGTTCGGTTAAATGAGCTTCAATTGTATCGACGGCAGCCGGAGCCATCGCTCCTCCCATATTAAACGGATCGGTCATCCCCATGTCAATGACTCGACCAATCGTGGCAGATGTGACACGCGGACCCTCACCGGATTGACTTAACAAAGCGACTCCAGCACCTGTCACCGTCCATTGTGCGGTAGGTGGCTTCTGTCCACCGTATTCGGTCGGATAACGAAACTGTTTCTCAACGGCTGCGTTATGACTAGAAGTCCCGGTTAACAAATAATTGGCCCCTTTTGTATTGACAATATAGGCACCAAGGGCCAGTCCCTCCATCGAGGTAGAACAGGCACCAAACAAACCAAGATAAGGGGCCCCCAGTGTTCGGCAAGCGAAACTCGTGGGTGTAATCTGATTAATAAGGTCTCCTCCTAGGAAAAACTGAATTTGCTCCTTTTGAAGACCGGCTTTTTCCATTGCTCTTTGACAGGCCTCTTCTAAAAGGATCTTGTTGGCTTTTTCATAGGAATCCTGTTTCAGCCATAAATCGGAATGGAGAAGATCAAAATCTTCTGCCAGTAATCCTTTTGCTTCAAATGGCCCGCCGACTGTGCCAGTGGAAATAATGACCGGCTTTTGATCAAAGACCCATGTGCGGTGACCTGTCAACATTACAAACCACCCCACTGTATCAGAATCGTTTTAATCGTAGCAATCACAAAAGCGGAAAAGACGCCGAACAAAATTACGGAGCCAGCTAATTTAAACATATTTCCACCTACCCCTAACACAAATCCTTCGGTTCGATGTTCAATGGCTGCTGATATGACGGCGTTTCCAAACCCGGTAACCGGAACAGCTGAGCCTGCCCCTCCAAATTGGGCGAGTCGATCATAAATACCGAAACCTGTCAGAAGCATAGAGATGAATATTAACGTTCCCACCGTTGGATTCCCAGCTGTCTGATCTGTAAAATCAAAATAATAAATATAAAACATTTGAATAGCCTGTCCAATTAGACAAATAATTCCACCTGTTATAAAAGCTTTTATACAATTTTTAAATACAGGTCTTTTTATTTCATGTTGTTTTTGAACATCCTGATATTCCTGTTGTACAGGTGTTAATGTTTTCTTTTGATTATTCGACATAACTACCTTCCTTTGTTAGGCTTTTTCCTTCATAAGCTTCTTAATGGTGTTGAATTCTTTCTTTAATGTCTTCTTGTTCGTATGATTTTTTTGTAGTTTTTGTTCTAATTGACGGAGTTCTAAATACATCTTTTGATCAGTTGAAACCAAGACTTTATAATCTGGATACGTTTTTTCTAAGTCTGATTTCACTTCCTTTTCGATTTTCTTCAGTCGAAATCGATCAAATTGGTCGACTTTTATCGCCAATAACAGCTCCTTATCAGTATTCACTGCTTTAACATCTGAAACTTCTTCCTTTTTGATCACTTTTTCCTTGGCTTGATTGGCAACTGATTGATTGATTGGTTTGTTTGCCGTTACCTTTACGATATTTGCATTATCATTGTTATTAGCAAACGGATTCTGATTTCCGGTACATCCCGAGCCAAATCCGATAACAGTTAGTAAAAAGAGACAAATATTTAATGTCTTCATCTTATATTTCATCGAATCACCTGTCCGTTTCTATTCCTAAATGAAAGTCTAAAAAAAGGTTGGTTGACCTAACCAACCTTTTTGTCTCATTATGATTGTTTGTATTGAGGTTCTTCTTGTTCAATTTCTTGGAGACGCGGAGTGATACTGTCAACAATGGATTGTGTTTGTTGAGCAGCTTGTTGATAAAGCTGTTTCGCTTGCTTGTTTTCAGTTCCTAAAGCAAAAGTCTCAAAACTTGCTTGTGCACTTTTTAATCCTGCTAACGTTTGTTTTACTTGAGCTCCTACTGTCATAGATGTTACCTCCTTAGGTGTAATTGTTACATCTATAGAATGAGGAGGAGGGGTTCTTTTTATGTTTTTTAAATAAATCCATTTCATCCAAAAAGATATTTAGATACATTTCGTTTTCTCTGAGGAAGGCGAATGATTCCTGAGGAGTAATGAAACCAAAGGGCTTTTCCTTTGTTAAAGAGAGAGGGGAGGGATGGATATGTAGACATAAAAACAGTTTTAGAAATGAAATGATTTATTTTTTATACAGCGTGTTTTCACATTTATGTGACAAAATAGTAGTTGTATTTTTATGGATAAATGCTAAAAATGAGGTAAGAACATGTTCATTTTTGTTGGGAAGTTAATTCTGCTTTTTGGTTTGGTGATTACGGCAATGCGCTGTATGGGAAAAACTGTGTTGGCTCAACTGACTCCGCCTGACCTTGCTGCCATTGTGTTTCTCGTCACGTTATCCGTCAGTCCTCTTAAAGGCAATGGGATTGAACAGGCCATTGTAGGGATCATTACCGTCGTCGTCATGTACCTGTTTTTTTCTAAATTAAGTCTTTTTCGCTGGTTAAATCGGTTGTTCATAGGCCATCCGAGTATTTTAATCAAACATGGGAAAATCTCAAAAAAAGAATTGCGAAAAACTCGCTTTTCTCTTGTGGAGCTATTGTCAGCCATTCGGGCTGCAGGATATCCCAATATAAACGATCTCGATTACGTGATTCTCGAACCAAATGGAGATCTCAGCATATTGCCGAACCAAGCTGTTGTCAATTTAACGCCCAAACATTTAAATATCGAAACAGACTATCAAGGATTGCCGATTGCTGTCATCGTTGAAGGGAAAATCCAACATAAAAATTTAAGGTTAATTCAGAAGGATGCAAACTGGCTTCAAGAAGAGTTAGCGAACAAAGGATTTCACCAACTCCATAACATCTTTTATGCGGCTGTTAGTGATAAAGATCATTCTTTAATCATTGACACTGGCAATCAGAATACTTGATTTACATAGTAGATATTTGTGTTAGTCCAGTATCAACGAAGCTGTTGCTGGTTCTGTCAAAGAGCAGCCTGTGAAATAAGTGAATGCGTGTAAGCAAAATAGATATAATAAGGCCCCTGCAGCATTATCAGTTACAGGGGCTAAACGCAAGGTATATTTGTTATTGTGATTGCTGAGTCTGCATGACACTTTGCACTTGGCTGACTGCTGTTTGGGCTTGTGCAATTTCATTAGCAGCTTGTTTAACTGCCTCTAGAGCCAATGTTGGATCTGAAGAACATTTCTCAATGGCTTGATTGAGTAAATTTTGTGTAAGAGTCACATTTGCTTTCGCTTGATTTAATTGATTGATATCAACTTGTTGTTTCGTTTCAGGCATTAGTATCGCTCCTTTTTAACTTTTGAACTACTTGTATATCTTTACCTAGCTTAGTTTTTTTATAATCGAAAAAAATTCCAGATATAATAATCAAAATGATCTTTCTTTAAAATCTGGTATTAAAACTTTATATACATAAAACCGGCTTTTTTATGCATCATCCAGGTTTCTTCAGAAGCCGAAAACATTGATTCACCAAGGCTGTATAAAATCGCGCATAAACGATAAATGTAGACGTGTTGAAACCTCTTGGGAGCCAAGTGATTTTGTTGTGGTTAAATTCCTATAGTTGGCGTTATGGTAACTAATTAAGACAAATTAGTTATGTGAGGTTCTAAGAAATGTATGAATTTAAACATGAGGCACAAAGAAGAGAAAAAATCTTTAAAGTGTACCTAGTTTTATTTTTTTGACCGCATTAGCGAACTTATATAGCCTTTTTATCGATTATGGAGTAGATACAATATCTCAAGTCCGAGCTATAAGGCTTAATGACAGGGTTCTTGCTCTAGAACGCAAAGTAAATGTGGAGAAATAATAAAATACGCCTTATTAGTTTATTTCTCCTAGTTTTCTTCGATTTATTGCCCTATATAGAGAACCTTGAGATATTCCGGTTGCTGAGACTATCTCTTTAACAGAATATTCTTTACTATCATACATCCGAAGTGCAACAGTGAGCTTTTCTTTATCTAGCTTGGGTCTACCTAATGTTTTTCCACGCTTTTTACTTGCTTCGAGTCCTTCCTTTACTCTCTCAGCAATAAGATTTCTTTCTAATTCAGCAATTACGCACATCATTTGGAACATCGCTTTGCCTGTAGAGGTTCTTGTATCCATATTTTCCTTTAAAGAAATGAATTGCACTCCGGTCTCTTCCAACTGTTGAATAATGTTGAGGATATCCAATGTTTTACGTCCTAAACGGGAGATACTCTCCACTACAACTGTATCGCCATTCCTGAGCATATCAAAAAGTTGATGAAGACCTTTTCGATCTTTAATAGTACCAGTAAACTTCTCTTTTACTATTTTTTCACAACCGTATTCAGTAAGAATACTAATTTGACGATCTAAGTTTTGGTCAATAGTAGAAACACGCGCATAACCAATAATCATATGTAACCTCCAGTAAACTTGTATATTTTCATTTTACTAGAGGTAACTTTGTTGTAAAGGTATTTGGTAATCTTTTTTGTAATTATTTTTGGTAAACGATTATCCTAATAAAATCAAAGGCAAGTGAAGCAGTAATCCATCGTTACAAAAATACTGGTTTTTGGTAAATCTAGTTGAGTAAAAAAAGTTGTTTAATTTAGTGTTTAAAATTTATGTGTGCTTGAAGGTGATTAAATAACCTCTCAAACACGTTAGTTATTCAAGAAAAGGGCCATATAGTTGAATAAAGGAATTTTTTTGTAACATAATTTTTTGTTCTAAACAACTATTTGTTGAATGATCTGCATTTTTCAACGAAAGGATGAGCTTCTAACCGTTAAAAGTAAACATATTCAGCTTGTGGTGCATATACTGGATTGATCCTTTATATAGGGGAGTAAATAAGATATCTAATCCTCTATTCTTCAGAACATAAACTTTAAATTTAGGGGGAGATTAGTATTGCAAACGCACAGCAAACAATGGTTAGTATTCCATTCCCATCAGTATGGGGTATCCATGCTGTTATAGCTGGTAAACCAATCGTTTGGGGCGTACTCAACATTAACTCTATTACAGATAACAGGGTAATTGGTACGGTTAATTTTCGTGGTACACCTATTCCAATTAATGGATCTTGGGATGAAAATACCAAATAAATAAGATTTGATTCACCTTATGCCACATTTTCTGGAAATTTATCCATATTTGATGATTCACAGATTAGAATTCGACATTTTATTTTAAATGGGAGGCTTATTATGAAACCTCCTTCTTTACAAGCAGGCGAATACGGAACATGGATTGCTACAACAGATAGAGCTCTTACCGGATATCCCGTAATTAGTGGTACCTTACCCCCTGTTGGAGTCTTTTTAACATCGAATATACTTAGTCAGCTACAGCAGAATAATGTAAGATTTTAGGTTTAAATGAAATAAATGTAAAATGAACCTCCCTTTTTGTTTTTCGATACATCTTCAACATTAAATTTGCTATGACAAAACA